>NZ_JBIVJP010000002.1:73269-302771 GCF_044750285.1 Streptomyces sp. NPDC088812
TGCGGTGCGTGCCGGTGCGGTGCGTGCCGGTGCGGTGCGTGCCGGTGCGGTGCGTGCCGGTGCGGTGCGTGCCGGTGCGGTGCGTGCCGGTGCGGTGCGTGCCGGTGCGGTGTGTGCCGTGCGGGCGCGGGCTCGTCGTGGCTTGTCGCGCAGTTCCCCGCGCCCCTTGCGGGCCGGTGTCAGTAGCCCTGGTTGTAGGGGTACTGGCCGTTCTGGTGCTGCTGGCCGCCGTACGGCTGCTGCTGGGGCTGCTGTTGGGGCTGCCAGTCCTGCTGCGGTGGGTACTGCTGCTGGTACGGCTGCTCCTGCGGGTACTGCTGCTGGTGGGGGTACTGCTGCCGGCCGTAGTAGTCGTCCTGGTAGCCCGCCTGGTGCCCGTCCCGGTACTCCTCCTGGTGCCCGTCCCGGTACTCGCCCTGGCCCTGGTGGGCGGCGTACGGCTCGTGCTGGTCGATGCGGCGGAGCTGGGTCGTGGCGTCGTCCATGACCGGGGTGTGGGCCTGGGCCATGGCCGGGGCGTGGGGCTCCTCCGCCGCCGCGCGCCTCTTCTTCCCCCGCTCGCGCAGGTACTCGATGATGATCGGCACGACGGAGACGACCACGATGAGGACGAGGATCGCCTCCACGTTGGTCCGGATGACCTCGATCTGGCCGAGCCAGTAGCCCGCGAGGGTGACGCCGGTGCCCCAGGCGACGCCGCCGATCACGTTGTACGACAGGAAGGTGCGGTACTTCATGCGGCCGGCGCCCGCCACGATGGGGGCGAAGGTGCGCACGATCGGCACGAAGCGGGCCAGGACGATCGCCTTGGGGCCGTACTTCTCCATGAACTCGTGCGCTTTCTCCAGGTTCTCCTGTTTGAAGAGCTTGGAGTTGGGCCGGCTGAAGAGCTTGGGACCGAAGAACTTGCCGATCATGTAACCCACTTGGTCGCCGACGATGGCGGCGATCACGATCAGCGCGCAGACCAGCCACAGGGGCTGGCTGATGTACTGCCCCTGCGCCACGAAGAGACCCGCCGTGAACAGCAGGGAGTCACCCGGGAGGAAGGCGAAGAGGCCGGACTCGGCGAAGACGATCAGCAGGATGCCGGGCAGGCTGAAGGTCTCGATCAGGTAGTCCGGGCTGAGCCACTCGGGGCCTAGCGCAAGCGTGGTCACGGGGATGTGGCTCCTGCTGTGGGTACGGGCTGGGGCTGGCTGCCCCAACGTATCAACGCAGCCGCCGCGGCCCAGGTTCCATGGGGCTTCCCAGGATGCACTGTGATCCCGGTCGGTGAAACCTGTGGCACGGGCACCGAGAACCACGCAGGCGGGCGGGGCCCCAGCGGACGTACCGGGTCCTAGGAGGTGTACCGGGCCGCGTTCGCCGAGATCGCCTCCTTGAGGTGCTCGGCGAGACCGGGCCGCATGGAGTCGTAGAACGCCTTGAAACGCTCGTCGGAGACGTACATCTCGCCCAGACAGCGGTGCATGTCGTACGGGCACTCGTAGTACCAGGTGCAGATGTGCCGTCGGTGGGCCTCGGCGAGGTCCATGGCCGCCTCGCCGTCGGGCGGCCCGCCGGCCTCCATGAGGTCCGTGTAGCGCTCGCTCCAGGCGTCGACCTCGGCCTGGAGTCGTTTCCAGTCGTCCTTGGTGTAGCGGGCGACGCGGCGCCGGGACTCGGCGTGGGCCTCGGTGCCGCCCCAGCGGGCCTCCGCCTCCTCCGCGTACCGCTCGGGGTCCTTGTCGCCGAAGACCTCGAACCTCTCCTCGGGCGTGAGTTCGATGCCCATCTCGTGTGCCTCCATGGCGTGTTCCACGGCCGCGGCCATCTTCTGGAGTTTCTCGATCCGCGCGGTCAGCAGTTCGTGCTGGCGGCGCAGGTGCGCGCGCGGGTCCGCGTCCGGGTCGTCCAGCAGGGCGGCGACCTCCTCGAGCGGGAAGCCGAGCTCGCGGTAGAACAGGATCCGCTGGAGCCTGTCGAGGTCGGCGTCGCCGTAACGCCGGTGGCCCGCGTGGCTGCGGCCGCCGGGGACGAGCAGGCCGATCTCGTCGTAGTGGTGCAGGGTGCGCACCGTGACCCCGGCGAAACCCGCCACCTGTCCTATGGCGTAGCTCACTTCGTCCGCCCCCTTCTCGGTTCGCGTTCCACGGTGCGTCCTCACGCCGCGTGAGGTGCAAGTCCCGTCGGCCCCGCCCGCCCCCCCCTTCGGCTC
Organism: Streptomyces sp. NPDC088812; assembly: GCF_044750285.1. NCBI lineage: Bacteria > Bacillati > Actinomycetota > Actinomycetes > Kitasatosporales > Streptomycetaceae > Streptomyces > Streptomyces sp. NPDC088812. The sequence goes on from NZ_JBIVJP010000002.1 coordinate 75,470, forward strand.
GCCCCGGATGCCGTGTCGGTTCTGCCCGCTTAGCGTGAGGTCGTGGCCCAGGACAGCACACGGCAGGCGCCCACCGCTCCCTCGACCCCGGCACGCGCCCTGCTGCCGCTGATCCTGCCCGCCCTGGCCGTCGGCGTCCTGGCGAGCCTGCTGCTCCTGCTGGTGAGCGGGGCGGCCGAGCAGCTCCAGGGCGTGCTGTGGGGGAATCTTCCGGACGCGCTGGGGGTGGGCCGGTACTCGGTGCTGTGGATGCTCGCCATGCTGACCTCGACCGGGATCCTGGTCGGTCTCGTGGTGTGGAAGGCTCCGGGGCACGCGGGGCCCGACCCCGCCACGACGGGCCTGGACGCGCCCGTGCTGCCGCCCGTCGTCCTCCCGGGCCTGGTGGTGGCGACCGCGCTGATGCTGGCGGGCGGGCCGAGCCTGGGTCCGGAGAACCCGATCATCGCGGTGAACGTCGCGGTCGCCTTCTGGCTGGGGCGCAGGCTGGTGCCCCGGATGCCGGGCCCGGTGTGGCCGGTGCTCGCCGAGGCGGCGACCATCGGTGCGTTGTTCGGGACCCCGGTCGCGGCGGCGCTGCTGATCTCCGAGGCGCTGGCGGGCAGAGGGACCAAGGGGCCGCTGTGGGACAGCGTCTTCGCGCCGCTGGTCGCGGCGGCGGCGGGCTCGATGACCACCACCCTGGTGGCCGAGCCGAGCTTCGACCTCCACCTCCCCCCGTTCGGACATCCCGGCTGGACCGACCTGCTCGCGGCGCTCGTGATCGCGTCCGTGTCCGCGCTGCTCGGCATGTGCGCCGTACGGGCCCTCCCGTACGTGCACGGCGCGTTCTCGCGCCTCGGGCACCCGATGCTGGCGCTGCCGGCCGGCGGGCTCGTGCTGGGGCTGCTGGCTGCCCTGGGCGGCCAGCTGACGCTCTTCAAGGGACTGGAGGAGGTCGGGGAGCTCGCGGCCGATCCGGACCGCTGGTCGGCCGGACAGCTGGCCACGATGACGGTGGTGAAGCTGGCCGCGTTGCTCGTCGCCGCGTCCTGCGGGTTCCGGGGCGGGCGGATCTTCCCCGCCGTGTTCATCGGCTCCGCTCTCGGCCTCACGGCCCACGCGCTGGTGCCCGGGGTGCATCCGGCGGTGGGCGTGGCCACGGGCGTGCTGGGCCTGCTGCTGGCCATCACCCGGCAGGGCTGGGTGAGCCTGTTCGTCGCGGCCGTCCTGGTGTCCTCCCCGACGATCCTCGCGCTGCTGTGCATCGCCTCGCTCCCGGCCTGGCTGCTGGTGACGGGCCGGCCGCAGATGCAGTTGCGCGACGACGGAACGGCGGTGCGCTGAGCGTGTGAACCGGACGGGCCCCTCGATCCGATGAACCGGACAGACGCCCCGCGACCTGATGAACCGAACACACCCCCGATCCGAACCGCAGACGCCCCCTCGACCCGGTGAACCGCACACACCCCCTCGACCCGATGAACCGAACACACCCCCCGATCCGATGAAGTGATGCAAGCCGATGCGAGCCGGCCGGAGGCCGGTCCGCGGTTGGGAGGAAGCCCGTGCCCCTGCACAAAGGTCCCCAGAAGCCCGACGAACGCCCCCTGTCCGTGAACCCGTTCTACGGTGAGGCGAACCCGGTCGGCGGCATGGCCGAGGCCCCGCCCAAGCACCGGCTGCCGGACGAACCGATGGCTCCGTCGGCGGCGTACCAGCTGGTCCACGACGAGCTGATGCTGGACGGCAACGCACGGCTGAACCTGGCCACTTTCGTCACCACCTGGATGGAGCCGCAGGCCGGCGTCCTGATGGGCGAGTGCCGGGACAAGAACATGATCGACAAGGACGAGTACCCGCGCACCGCCGAGCTGGAGCGCCGCTGTGTGGCGATGCTCGCCGATCTGTGGAACGCGCCGGATCCGTCGGCGGCGGTGGGCTGTTCGACGACCGGGTCCAGCGAGGCGTGCATGCTGGCCGGGATGGCGCTGAAGCGGCGCTGGAGCAAGCGGGGTCAGGCCCCCGGAGCGCGGCCGAACCTCGTCATGGGCGTCAACGTCCAGGTGTGCTGGGAGAAGTTCTGCAACTTCTGGGAGGTGGAGGCCCGTCTGATCCCCATGGAGGGCGACCGCTACCACCTCGACCCGCAGGCCGCCGCCGAGCTGTGCGACGAGAACACCATCGGGGTCGTGGGCATCCTCGGCTCCACCTTCGACGGGTCCTACGAGCCGATCGCCGACCTGTGCGCGGCCCTGGACGCCCTCCAGGAGCGCGCCGGCCTCGACATCCCGGTGCATGTCGACGGCGCGTCCGGCGCGATGGTCGCCCCCTTCCTGGACGAGGACCTGGTGTGGGACTTTCGTCTCCCGCGGGTGGCGTCGATCAACACCTCGGGGCACAAGTACGGCCTGGTGTACCCCGGGGTGGGCTGGGCGTTGTGGCGGGACAAGGAGGCTCTGCCGGAGGAACTCGTCTTCCGGGTGAACTACCTGGGCGGCGACATGCCGACCTTCGCACTGAACTTCTCCCGGCCCGGCGCCCAGGTCGTCGCCCAGTACTACACGCTGCTCAGACTCGGCCGCGAGGGCTACCGCGCGGTGCAGCAGACCACTCGGGACGTGGCCCGGGGCATCGCCGACCGCGTGGAGGCCCTCGGCGACTTCCGGCTCCTCACCCGGGGCGACCAGCTGCCGGTCTTCGCGTTCACGACGGCACCGGACGTGACGGCGTACGACGTCTTCGACGTCTCCCGCCGGCTGCGGGAGAACGGCTGGCTGGTCCCGGCGTACACCTTCCCGCCGAACCGGGAGGACCTCTCCGTCCTGCGGGTCGTCTGCCGCAACGGCTTCTCGGAGGACCTCGCGGAACTGTTCGTGGAGGACCTGGAACGGCTGCTGCCGGAGCTGCGGCGCCAGTCGGGACCGGCGGTCCGGGACAAGGGGGCTGCGACCGGCTTCCACCACTGAGGCGCGCCGGAGCCCGCCGGCCGCCCTCCCCGGCGGGTCTCGCGGCCCAGGGGCGAGGACCGGCCTACTCCGGCGACCGACCGAACGACCGGCTCTAGAACGGGAAGCCGCTCCGGCCGTGCTGGACGGAGATCCACTTGGTGGTGGTGAACGCCTCCAGCGTCGTCTCGCCGTTGAGACGGCCGACGCCCGAGTTCTTCTCGCCGCCGAAGGGCACGAGGGGCTCGTCGTGGACGGTGCCGTCGTTGACGTGGAACATGCCGGTGTCGATCCGCTGGGCGAAGCGGACGCCGCGCTCGACGTCGCCGGTGTGGACGGCGCCGCTGAGGCCGTACGGGGTGTCGTTGACGAGGCGGACGGCCTCTTCCTCGCCGTCGAAGGGGATGAGGAAGGCGACCGGGCCGAAGAGTTCCTGGCGCAGCAGGGGCGAGTCGGCGGGGACGTCCGTGAGGACGCTGGGCTCGACGAGGTTGTCGGTGGTGGTGCCGTGGACGAGGGCCGTCGCGCCGCCCGCGACGGCCTGCTCCACGGCGGCCGTCAGGGACTCCGCCTGGGAGGAGTTGATGACCGGGCCGATCACCGTCTGCGGGTCGCTCGGGTCGCCGGCCTTGAGGGACTTCACCTTGGCGACGAACTTCTCGGTGAACTCGTCGGCGATCGAGCGGTCGACCAGGACACGGTTGGCGGCCATGCAGACCTGGCCCTGGTGGACGTAGCGGCTGAAGACGGCCGCGTCGACGGCGTAGTCGACGTCGGCGTCGTCGAGGACCACGAGGGCGCTGTTGCCGCCCAGTTCAAGGATCGTGCGCTTGAAGTGCGCGGCGCAGACGGTGGCGACGTGACGGCCGACCTTGTCGGAGCCGGTGAAGGAGATGACCCGCGGGACCGGGTGCTCGAGGAAGGCGTCACCGATCTCGGCGACGTCGGTGAGGACCACGTTCAGCAGGCCGGCGGGCAGGCCCGCGTCCTCGAAGAGCTTCGCGACCAGCGTGCCGCCGACGATCGGGGTGTCCTGGTGGGGCTTGAGGACCACGGCGTTGCCCAGCGCCAGGGCGGGCGCGACGGACTTCAGCGACAGCAGGAAGGGGAAGTTGAAGGGGCTGATCACGCCGACGACGCCCACCGGGAGGCGGTAGAGGCGGTTCTCCTTGCCGTCGACCGGCGAGGGGATGATCCGGCCCTCGGGGCGCAGCGCCAGGTGGATCGACTCGCGCAGGAACTCCTTGGCGAGGTGCAGTTCGAAGGCGGCCTTGAGGCCGGTGCCGCCGAGCTCGGCGATGATCACCTCGGTGATCTCCCGCTCGCGCTCCTCGACCAGGCGCAGCACCTTCTCGAAGACGGCGCGGCGGGCATAGGCGTTGGTCGCGGCCCAGGCCTTCTGGGCACGGGCGGCGGCCCGGTAGGCCTGATCGACCTCGTCGACCGTGGCTATCGTGATCGAGGCGAGCTTCTCGCCGTCGTAGGGGTTGAGGTCGATGATGTCCCACGAGCCTGTGCCCGGGCGCCACTCACCGTCGATGTACTGCTGGGCCAGGTCGGTGAAGTACGACGACATGTGATCCCTCAATCCCCTGCGCTGCGACCGACGTCGCGATCTGATGGGACGTCATCGTACGAGCCCGGCAAGAGGGTTGTGGCTCCTCCGGGTTTCTCTGGGGAAAACCCTAGGAAAGCTGGAGCAGACCGCGCAGCAGGTCCCGGCTCTCGTCGGGCCCGGGGCTGTCCTGCTGGAGCTCCTTCAGCGCCTGCTCGTACTGGGCGACGTCCTCGCGCTTGTCCAGGTAGAGGGCGCTGGTGAGCTGCTCCAGGTAGACGACGTCCGACAGGTCCGACTCCGGGAAGCTGAGGATGGTGAAGGCGCCGCTCTCCCCGGAGTGCCCGCCGAAGCCGAACGGCATGATCTGGAGCCGCACGTTGGGGCGCTCGGAGATGTCGATCAGGTGCTGGAGCTGCCCGCGCATCACCTCGCGGTCGCCGTAGGGCCGGCGCAGGGCGGCCTCGTCGAGGACGATGTGGAAGTCGGGGGCGTTCTCGGCCACGAGGTACTTCTGCCGCTCCAGGCGCAGCGCCACCCGACGGTCGATGTCGGCCACGCTCGCGCCCTTCATGCCGCGTCGCACGACCGCGTGCGCGTACGCCTCGGTCTGGAGCAGCCCGTGCACGAACTGCACCTCGTAGACACGGATCAGCGAGGCGGCGCCCTCCAGGCCGACGTACGTCGGGAACCAGTTGGGCAGGACGTCGGAGTAACTGTGCCACCACCCCGCCACGTTGGCCTCGCGGGCGAGCGAGACGAGCGCCTGGCGCTCGGTGTCGTCCGTGATGCCGTACAGCGTCAGCAGGTCCTCGACGTCCCGCGTCTTGAAGCTCACCCGGCCCAGCTCCATGCGGCTGATCTTCGACTCCGACGCACGGATCGAGTAGCCGGCCGCCTCGCGCGTGATGCCGCGCGCCTCTCGCAGTCGCCGTAGTTGCGAGCCGAGCAGCATCCGCCGCACCACCGATCCGGGCTCTCCCGCGCTCACCTTCGCCAGCCTCCCCAACCGTTCTCAGGGTCCCGCAGTCTGCCACTAAAACACTTCGAGCTGTACTCGTCCGATTACAGAGATGGAAAGAAGCCAAAGGATACGCACAGAGTGACCTCAGGGAAGAGAGGGGAGAAGGCAAGAGCATGCCCCTGATCGGCAAGAAGATGGCGGAAAAAATGGCCAAGAAGCGGTACGGGCAGGTCCATTTCGGTCACGTGCACGTGCATCTGCCCTTGCATCTGCCCTACGCATCGGAAACGATGGTCCCGCGCCACCGCTGCATCGCAACGACCGCGAATCCCGGGAGTGCCTCGCATGGGGACGAATGGATCGACCATGCTCGAGCCGTTACGGCAGGGCCTTCCGCCGCTTGATCCCGCGGCCGTGTCCGACGCCGCCTCCTGCGCACTGCCCGCCCGCCACGAAGCGGTGCGCGAGGCACGGCGGTTCACCCGCAGAACGCTCGGACAGTGGGACGTCGGCGACCGTTTCGACGATGTCTGTCTGGTCGTCTCCGAGCTGGTGACCAACGCCCTGCGGCACGGACTGCCGTCCGACTGCGCCACCCGCCTCCCGCACGGGCAGCACCCGCCCGTGCGCCTGCACCTGATGCGGTGGACCGAGCGGCTGGTGTGCGCGGTGCGCGATCCCAGCGACGACAGCCCGCTGCCGCGCGAGGCGGACGATTTCGCCGCCGAGTGCGGCCGCGGCCTGTTCCTGGTCGACTCGTTCGCCGACGGCTGGGGCTGGCACCCGTTCGCCGGCACGCTGGGCGGCAAGGTCGTGTGGGCGCTGTTCCGGCTGCCCACCGCGGACGGATGAGAACCGCGGCGTCTTGTGACGCCGCGGTTCTACGCGCGTCGTAGCCGTTTTTCCGCCCCTTCCCGCAGATTTTCCGCAGAGTTTCCGCCGACAGCCGACGGCAGGCAGCAGGCAGCAGGCAGCAGGCAGCAGACGAGGGGCAGCGGGCGTAGACGGCAGACGGCACGCGGCACGCGGCAGACGGTGGTCAGCTGGCGATCAGGTGGTCGAACTCGCCGTCCTTGATACCCAGCAGCATCGCCTCGATCTCGGCACGCGTGTAGACGAGCGCGGGACCGTCCGGGAAGCGCGAGTTGCGCACGGCCACCTCACCGCCGGGCAACCGCGCGAACTCGACGCAGGAACCCTGTGAATTGCTGTGCCGGCTCTTCTGCCAGGCAACCCCGGACAACTGTGTGGCCGCCATGCCGTTGTACACGTCATGCCCCCCGTCAACGTCGTGGTCCACAGGTCGCTCCCTGGTGGTGCACTGGCTCGTGTGGCCATAGGTGCCGTGGTCAACTGTTCCGGATCATAACCCCGTTCATGTGCAGCTGCATGAGCAGATGCACGTGCACGCCCGGTGCCCGTGCGGTTACAGCAGGGACGCCCGCCGTACCCGATGCGTTCGACCTTCGGCCCCCGTCGCGCGTCTGCCCCGGGGTCCACGGGCCATGCGACCACCGGTTCCTGTGGGCGGCCCGCGACTGCGCGGGCCGCCCACAGATGGTTCGGATCGAACTATCGCGTACAGGAGAAGACGCACCGGGTGGCGCCCGTGTTCCGGCGTCGCGCAGCCGGTTCGGCCGGCGACGCACCGTGCACGCCGCGGGTTCCGGCCGGGGCCCCCGCGCCCGGGCGGACGCGGACCGTCCGCTCGCCTCGGCCGCGCGGCGCGCGGGCGGCCCGCGAGGCCCTCGCGCCGCGCGAACCGGAACGCCACGCACCTCCCCCGCCCCCGGCGCGAACAGGCCGGGCCGCCTCCCCCGCGCCGGGCGTCCGCGACAAGCGCTCGCCCCCGCGGACGACGGGGAGATCGTCCACGGGGGCGAGCGACGGGACCGGCGCGCACAGGGCCGCGCCGAGGGCACGTCGGCGCAGATTCACCCGGAGCCGGCACGCGACGGAACCGGACAGCGGTCGTATTCCCGCTCCTTCGAACGGCTCCCGGGCATACGCCATCGGCGGGGCCGTTCCTACGCCGGTGGCCGGTCTCCGCTGCTGTCCTCGGCGTCAGCGGCCGCCGTACGGCAGGAGGGCCATCTCCCGGGCGCTCTTGATCGCGCGGGCCACCTGGCGCTGCTGCCGGGCCGAGATCCGGGTGACCCGGCGGCTGCGGATCTTGCCGCGGTCGGAGAGGAACGTCCGCAGCAGGTCGGTGTCCTTGTAGTCGACGTACGTGATCCCGGCCCGGTCCAGCGGGTTGGGCCGGTTCCGGGCGGGTTCGCGCTCGCTCCTGCGGGGCATCGGGGGTCAGACCTCCAGAAGGGTGTCGAAGGCGGGCGGCAGCCGCTTCCAGGCGTCGCGCCCGGCGGCGTACTCGGCGTCGGTGAGCAGACAGGACTCCAGCAGACCGGTCAGGCCGTCCCGGTCGAGCGCGGGGGACGTGAAGACCAGGTGCTGGCAGCGGTCGCCGTGTTCGGGGTGCCAGTCCAGCGCGGCGGCCGCGCGACGCACGGGCGGCACCATGTCCCAGGCCGCGTCGGGCAGCGACGCGAGCCACGGCCCGGCCGGCTCCACGCACAGGGCTCCGCCCGCCGCGTCCCAGTGGAGCAGCGTGTCGGGCCGGTCGGCGAGCCAGAACCGGCCCCTGCTGCGGGCCGCGGCACAGGTCAGCCCCTCCAGCGCCGTGTACAGCCGCTCCGGGTGGAAGGGGCGGCGGCGGTGCCAGACGAGCGTGGTGACGCCGTGCGCGTCGGCCTCGGCGGGCAGCAGTGCGCAGGCCGGGTGCTGTGCGGCGGCGGCCGCCTCCACATCGAAGCCGGCGAGGGCGGCGGCGGCCAGCGGGGAACCGGGCGAGGGTCCGGGCCTGCCGGGCGAGGGTCCGGGCGAGTCGGACGAGGGTCCGGGCGTGCCGGACGAGGGTCCGGGCGAGGCGGACGAGGGTCCGGGCGAGGCGGACGGCCCGGTGTCCGTCCGGTTTCCCGGCCGGCCGCCCGGCACGGGGACCCCGACCCTGCGGGCCGTGGGGTGGAGCTGGGCCAGCAGCTCGTGGTCCTCGTCGTCGGCCTCCGGGGAGTCCACGACGGCCAGGACCGGGGCGTACTCCAGCTGCCGCGCGAAGGTGTCGGCGACGGTCCGCCGGTCGGTGGCGGCCGCGGCGAGGCCGACGTCCGCGAGGTCGTCGCCGTCGGCGAGGTACGGCAGCAGCAGTGCCGGGTCGACGGCCGTGATCACGCCGGTGACGGTGAGACCGCCGGCCACGACCGCCTCGGCCATCGCCTTGGGCTCGACGGAGTCCCACAGCTCGACCACCGCGAGCCGGGTGCTGCCGTCGTCGGCGAGGCGGCGCGGTTCGGGCACCAGGTCCTCGCGCAGGGCGCAGCAGGCGCAGTCGTCGACGAGGGGCGCCTCGCGGACCGACCGGACGCCGGTGGCGTCCCGCACGGTCCGGACGACCGTACCGGCGGTGGCCGTCGACAGGTCGTGGTGGAGGACGACGGCGCCGGGCACGTCGGCGAGCAGCCGCGCGACGGCCGCCCCGCGGGCGTCGGCGTGCAGCCCGCCGACCAGGACCACGGACAGGCTCACGCCCCGCCCCGCTTCCCGTACCGGAGCTCGAAGCGCTCCACGCGGCCGGCCGTGTCCAGGACGCGGGCGGTGCCGGTGTAGAAGGGGTGGCTGACGTTCGAGATCTCGACGTCCACGACCGGGTAGGTGTGCCCGTCCTCCCACTCGATCGTCTTCTCGCCGGTCATCGTCGAACGGGTGAGGAAGGCGTGACCCGCGGCCCGGTCGCGGAAGACGACGGGACCGTAGGCGGGGTGGATTCCCTTGCGCATGGCGGTGGTTCAGCGCTCCTCTCGGAAGTCGACGTGACGGCCGACGACGGGGTCGTACTTGCGCAGGGTCATGCGGTCCGGGTCGTTGCGGCGGTTCTTGCGGGTGACGTAGGTGTAGCCGGTGCCCGCCGTGGAGCGGAGTCTGATGACCGGGCGCAGTTCGTTGCGTGCCATGCTGATACCTTACTGAAAATGAATTCCATTAGCGATACGGCTTCAGGAGAGGTACGTCACCCATGTCCGCGCACTGCATGCTGACCGGCGCCCGGCCCGGCTTCGGCAACCGCGTCTCCCACTCCCACCGGCGCACCTCGCGCCGCTTCGATCCGAACATCCAGTCCAAGAGGTACTGGCTGCCCGGCGAAGGCCGGTACGTGCGGCTGCGGTTGAGCGCCCGCGGGATCCGGACCGTCGACGCGATCGGCGTCGAGGCCGCCGTGGCCCGGATCCGCGCCCGGGGGGTGAGGGTCTGATGGCGAAGAAGAGCAAGATCGCGAAGAACGAGCAGCGGCGGGAGACCGTCGCCCGGTACGCCGGGCGGCGGGCCGAGCTGAAGGAGATCCTCCGGCGCCCGTCGTCGACGGACGCGGAACGGCAGGCCGCTCAGCGCGAGCTGCGCCGCCAGCCGCGCGACGCGAGCGCCACGCGCGTACGCAACCGTGACCAGGTGGACGGGCGGCCGCGGGGGTACTTCCGCGCGTTCGGGCTGTCCCGGGTGAGTTTGCGGGAGCAGGCACACGCGGGGTATCTGCCGGGAGTGCGGAAGGGGTCGTGGTGAAGGTGGAGAGGGTGCGGGGAGGGCGGTCGCTGGGAGGGCGGCCGCGGGGAGGGCGGGGGTGATGGGCGGTCGTTGAGGGGGTGATGGGCGGTCGTTGAGGGGGTGGGGGCGGACCGGACGGCGGGCGGGGGTGCCGGCGGTGGCCGGTCCGGGGGCCGTCCGGGAATGCCGGCGGTGGCCGGTCCGGGGGCCGTCCGGGAATGCCGGCGGTGGCCGGTCCGGGGGGCCTTCCGGGGGTGCTGCCGGGGCTCCAGTCGGGGGTGCAGCCGGGCGCGTCGCTGGGCGCGCCGCCGGGGGTGCAGCCAGGGGTCCAGCCGGGGGCCCAACCGGGGGCCCAACCGGGCGCGCCGCCAGGGGTGCTGCCGGGGCGTGGGCGGCTGGTAGCTTGCTGCGGTCCTTCCGGCCGACCGGGCCGCCCGGCTACCGCTTGGGAGCTAGCAGTGACCACGGTGAACTTCTCGCGCACCACGCCCTCCTCGAGCCACTCCCCCTCCCTCCCGGCCTCCCTCCCGACCTTCCCTTCGGCGCGTCCCGCGCGCGGGACGCGCCGCCGGGCGGTGCGGGCCGCCGTCGTGACGGCCACGCTGGCGGGCGCGCTCGCGCTGACCGCGTGCAGCGACGGCGGCGGGTCCGACGACACGCCGTCGGCCACGTCCGGCACGGCGTCGGGCACGGCGTCGGGCACGGCGTCGGGCGCGGCCACCGGGGGCGGCTCCGGCGGCTCCGGCAGCACCGGCGGGTCCGCGTCCGCGCGGGCCTCCTCCGAGCTGGAGGGCAGCTGGCTCGCCACCACGGACGGCAAGGCCGTCGCCCTGGTCGTCACCGGTTCGCAGGCCGCCCTCTTCGCGACCGGCGGGACCGTGTGCAGCGGGACCGCCGGCGAGGAGGCGGACATGCAGATGATCCGCCTGAAGTGCACGGCCGGTACGGACGACCGTACGACCGGCATGGTCGACTCCGTCGACGCGGACTCCCTCCGGGTCACCTGGGAGGGCGGGGCCGGTCAGGAGACGTACACCAGGGCGGAGGGCGGCCAGTTGCCGTCGGGGCTGCCCACGGCCGGCCTGGGGTGACCGGACGCCCTAGCCGGCGCCATGCCCGGACGCCCTGGCCGCACGCCATGCCCGCACGCCCTGGTTGGACGCCCTGGCCGTACGCCGTCCGGGCACTGGGCGCCCGGTGACCGCATGCCGTGACCGGACCCTGTGACCGCCGTGGCCGGGGTCTGTGACCGGGGGTCCGGATGGCGGGGTGGGCGGCGGTTCGGGGCGGACATGCGTGATGATCCTTCGAGCACCGTCACGTCATGCAAGGGACCCATACATGCGCGCCGTTCCGATCACCGTCACCGCCCTCGCCGCCGCCTTCCTCCTCACCGCGTGCGGCGGCGGGGACGACAACTCCTCCGGTGGCGAGGAGAGCAAGGCCGCGTCCGGCTCCGCCTGTGCCGCCGGTGACCTCGCCATGGAGCTCGGCGCGGTGAACGCCGCTCCCGCCGCCGGGGACACCGGCAACGTCACCGTCACGGTCACGAACAACGGCGCCGAGTGCACCCTGGACGGCTTCCCCGAGGTCGAGTTCGACACCGACGGCACCAGCACCGCCGTCCCGCGGAACGAGGCCGCCGAGGCACAGGAGCTGACCCTGCCGGAGCAGGGCACGACCTCCTTCACGATCACGTACGTCCGTGCCGAGGAGGGTGGCTCGGAGGCCCTCGCCGTGACGACGGTGAAGTACGGGCTGCCGGGCGGCGAGGCGGACCAGAGCTTCGCGTGGACGTACGGCGACGTGGCCCTGAAGGGCGAGGACACCCCGGACGCCTCGGTGAGCGCCTTCCAGCAGGCGGGTGACTGACCGTCAAGAACGGTCCCGTGGCGGGCCCGGGAAAAAATCTCGCCGTCCGGCAACCTCCGGCCGGGCGGCGGCGACAAAGGGCCAGATGGACGAGTAAGGCCATCGCACGCCGAACGAAAGCTGCGACATGAGTACAGAGACAGCCCCACGCCCGGGGCACCGCCGGAGGAACGGACGTCGCCGTACCGTCCTGGTCGGCGCCATCGCCGCATCGCTGGTCGGCGGCGCCGTCGTCGGCGGAGTGCTGATGACGGCGTCCGCCTCCGGACCGGGCGCGGGCACCTACCGTCTGGTGAACTCGGACGGCACCTGTCTGGAGGTCCCCTCGGCGAGCACGGCGGACGGTGTCCAGCTGACGCTGGCCACGTGTGACGGGGGCGCCGACCAGAACTGGAAGCTGACCGCGTCCGGGGACGGGTTCACCGTGGCGTCCGCCGCCACCGGGCTGTGCGCCGGGGTCCAGGGCGACTCGGCCTCCGCCGGCAAGGCCGTACAGCAACAGACCTGCGACGACGGCACCTCGCAGGTCTGGCGGACCAGCGCGCTGGACGACGCGTACCACCTGGTCAACGCGCACAGCGAGAAGTGCCTGAACACCAAGTCCGCGCGGGCGCAGCAGAACTCCTGCGACAAGGCGGCCACCAAGAGCTGGACCCTGCAGACGGTGAGCGGTGCGTCGGCCACGCCGTCGGCCGGTGCGACGGCGTCCGCCTCCGCGTCCCCGTCGGCCACCGCCACCGCCACCGCCTCCGCGACGGCCTCGGCTTCGGCCACCGCCTCCGCCTCCGCGACGACGACGGCGACGGCGACGGCGACGGCAAGCGCCTCGGCCTCCAGCGGCACCACGTTCGCCTCCTGGCCCACGGCCACCGGCGAACAGGCCGTCACCGAGACCATCGAGGTGAGCGGGACGTACGACGGCTCCCTGAAGCGCTTCTACGGTTCGGGCGACCTGGGCGGCGACGGCCAGGACGAGGGCCAGGACCCGATCTTCAAGCTCGCCGACGGCGCGACGCTGAAGAACGTGATCCTCGGCTCCCCGGCCGCCGACGGCGTCCACTGCTCCGGCAGCTGCACGCTCCAGAACGTGTGGTGGGAGGACGTCGGCGAGGACGCCGCGACCTTCAAGGGCAAGTCCTCCTCGGCGACCTACGTGATCGACGGTGGCGGTGCGCAGAAGGCCGACGACAAGGTCTTCCAGCACAACGGCGCCGGCACCCTGACCATCAAGAACTTCCAGGTCTCCGACTTCGGCAAGCTCTACCGGTCGTGCGGCAACTGCTCGACGCAGTACACCCGGCACGTGGTGGTCAGCAACGTCCAGGTCACCAGCCCCGGCAAGGTCGTCGTCGGGATCAACTCCAACTACGGTGACACGGCCACGCTGTCCGACGTGACGATCGTCGGTGACAGCAGCAAGAAGATCACCGTGTGCGAGCGTTTCGAGGGCAACAGCAGCGGCGACGAGCCGACCGAGCTGGGCAGTGGCCCGGACGGCACGTACTGCGTCTACGACTCCTCGGACGTGACCTACCAGTAGGCCCTGTCCGCCCGCCCGCCGGCCGTGTCACCGGTCCGGCGGGCGGGCCGCGACGGCGTCAGTCGGTGCCCGGGGCTCGTCCGGGCAGTCGGGGCCGGGAGCGCATCCGGGCCCGGTCCGCCGCCTGGGCGCCCTCCGTCCAGCCCGCCTCGTCGGTCACGCCGCGCAGGCGGGTGGTGACGGTCTCCGGGAACATGCGGTCCGTCGCGTCGGTGACCGCGAGGTCGCGGGTGGCGAGGACCGGGAGCAGGTCGTCGGCCAGCGGGGTCTCGGCGGCGGCCGCGAGGCGGGTGCCGATGCGGTGGGCGTAGGCGGCGAGGAAGGACTGGCGGAAGGTCTTGGTGCGTCTGCGGCCGCCCGCCCGCTGGGCCGCCTCCGCCCTGGTCAGCGCGGTCTGCGCCTGCACCAGCAGGGACGTGAAGAGCAGTTCCACCACCTCCAGGTCGGCCTCGAACCCGACGACCGTGGAGAAGCAGAAGGGTTCGTTCCACACCGCCCGGCAGTGGTTGGCGTCGGCGACCGCGTCCAGGAGCACCGCCTTGGCCTGCTCGTACGGCGGCTCCACACCGATCCGGCAGGCGCCGGGGGCGTCCGGGGCCGGGGCTCGGGCGTCGAGCAGGGCCTCGTCGACGCTGTGCCGGGCCATGAGTTCCTGCGCCTTCGCGGTGAGCGCCTCCGCCTCCTGCGGGTATCCGGTCGCCTCCGCCTTGGCGAGCAGGGCACGGATGCGGGTGAGCATGCGGGAGTCGGAGCGGGCCGCCCGGTCCCGGCGCGGTTCCCGGAGGGGTTCGAGGGTGGGCAGGCGCAGCAGCAGGCGGTAGAGCTCCAGGACCGCGGTGGCGTGGGAGAAGCGGTCGGTGCGCGGCGGGGCCTCCGTGGGGAGCTCCTCCAGCTGAGCCGTCCAGCGCCGGCCGCGCGGGCGCCCCTCCTCCCGGCGGTCCTGTGCGCGGATCAGTGAAGCGAGCAGGCGGACGTGGGGCTCGTCCAGGTCGCGGCGCACGAGCCGTACGACGTCGGCGGGCTGCCAGCCGCGCCGCCAGGCCGCCGCCACGAACTCCTCGCCGCGCCGCGCGAGTCCGGCGTCCGCCGAGGGGTCGGCGGCGAGCAGGGACGCGCCCGCGTCGAGGGCGGTGTCGCCCGTCTCGTAGAGGGCGGCGCGGAGGGCTCGGTCGACGGTGGGCGTGCTGCTGGTCATCCGGTGATGGTGCCACGGGCGGGGACGGGTACGGAGTCCCGGCAACTGTCAACTCGGGGTTGACGGCACGCGGCCGTCAACCTACGGTTGACACATGACTTCCTCGTCCCAGGACCCCACGTCGTCCGTCCGTCTCGACGACCTCATCCACGCGATCAAGAAGGTCCACCCGGAACCCCTCGCCCAGCTCCAGGACGCGGTCATCGCGGCCGAGCACCTCGATGACGTGGCCGACCACCTGATCGGCCACTTCGTCGACCAGGCCCGCCGTTCGGGTGCCTCCTGGACGGACATCGGCCGGAGCATGGGCGTGACGCGGCAGGCCGCGCAGAAGAGGTTCGTGCCCAAGGAATCGACCGACCTCGACCCGAGCCAGGGTTTCAACCGGTACACCCCGCGCGCGCGGAACGTCGTCATGGCCGCCCACACCGAGGCCAGGGCGGCCCGCACACCGGAGGGCCTCCCCGCCCACCTCGTCCTCGGGCTGCTCGCCGAGCCGGAGAGCATCGCGGCGAAGGCCCTCGCCGCGCAGGGCGTCTCCGCGGACACGGTCCGCGGGGCCGCCACGGCAGCGCTGCCGCCCGCCGCCGAGGAGGTGCCCGAGCTCATCCCCTACGGCTCGGACGCCAAGAAGGTCCTGGAACTCACCTTCCGCGAGGCCCTCCGCCTCGGCCACCACTACATCGGCACCGAGCACGTCCTCCTGGCCCTCCTGGAGTTCGAGAACGGCGAGGGCGTGCTCAGCGGCCTCGGCATCCGGAAGACGGAGGTCGAGCGGTACGTGGCGGAAGCGCTCGCCGAGATGGTGAAGGCGCTGGAGGGGCAGCGGGCGGGAGAGGGGGAGGCAGAGCGGGGGGACTGAGCGAGGGCCGGGCCGGGCCGTTCGGGCTCGCCGGCCACGGACGCGCGGGGCGTTGTCAGACCCCCCTGGCAGACTCGCGGTATGGGTGATCGGTGGGTGCTCGCTCCGGTCGAGGGTGGCGGTGCGGAACTGGTCGCCCTCGGCGGGGACGGGCTGCCGGTGGGGCCGGTGGTGCGGGAGCGGGATCTGGTGGAGGCGGTGCGGGAGCGGCCCGGGGTGGCGCGGTGGGTCTGGCGTTCGACGGCCGAGGTGTACCCGCGACTGCTCGCCGCGGGGGTGCGCGTCGAGCGGTGCTACGACGTGGAGGACGCCGAGACCCTCCTGCTCGGCCACGAAGGACGGCACGGCGAGCCCCGGTCGGCCGCCGCCGCCCTGGCCCGGCTGCGCGGCGGGCCCGTACCGCCGGACCCGCCGCAGCGGTCCGCCGAGCCCGGCGCGCAGTCCTCGCTGTTCGAACCGGAGGCCGCCGGGCTGCCGCTCGCCGACCTCCTCACCGTCTACGCCGGCCAGCAGCGGCGCCACGACCGGGCGGAGTACCCGGAGCGGATGCGGCTGCTGACGGCGGCCGAGTCGGCGGGGATGCTGGTGGCCGCCGAGATGAACCGGGCGGGGCTGCCGTGGAGCGCGCGGGTGCACCGCGCGGTGCTGCACGACCTCCTCGGCGACCGGTACGCGGGCGGGGGCGAGCCCCGTCGGCTGGCCGAGCTCGCCGACGAGGTGTCCGCCGCCTTCGGGCGCCGGGTGCGGCCGGACCTGCCCGCCGATGTGATCAAGGCGTTCGCGCAGGCCGGGATCAGGATCAGGTCGACGCGGCGCTGGGAGATCGAGTCGATCGACCATCCGGCCGTGCGGCCGCTGATCGAGTACAAGAAGCTGTACCGCATCTGGGTGGCGCACGGCTGGTCCTGGCTCCAGGACTGGGTACGGGAGGGCCGCTTCCGGCCCGGGTTCCTCGCGGGCGGCACGGTCAGCGGGCGCTGGGTGACCAACGGCGGGGGCGCCCTGCAGATCCCCAAGGTGATCCGGCGGGCCGTGGTCGCCGACCCCGGCTGGCGGCTCGTCGTCGCCGACGCCGACCAGATGGAGCCGCGGGTGCTCGCGGCGGTCTCCCGCGACCCCGGGCTGATGGAGGTGGCGGGCCGCGAGACCGACCTCTACCAGTCCGTCTCCGACCGCGCCTTCTCCGGCGACCGCGCCCAGGCCAAGCTCGCCGTGCTCGGCGCGGTGTACGGCCAGACGTCCGGCGACGGTCTGAGGAACCTCGCCGCCCTGCGCCGCCGCTTCCCGCGCGCGGTGGCCTACGTCGACGAGGCGGCGCGGGCCGGCGAGGAGGGCCGGCTCGTGCGCACCTGGCTGGGCCGGACCTGTCCGCCGGTGGCCGGGGCGACGGACGGCACGGCGGAGGAGGCGGGCATCCCCGCCGGGGACGAGGAGGCCGACAGCCGGCCGTGGGTGCCCGGCCACTCCTCCTCCGACGCCCGCGCGCGCGGCCGCTTCGCCCGCAACTTCGTCGTCCAGGGCAGCGCCGCCGACTGGGCTCTGCTGCTGCTCGCCGCACTCCGCCGGACATGCGCCGGCCTGGCGGCCGAGCTGGTCTTCTTCCAGCACGACGAGGTGATCGTGCACTGTCCTGAGGAGGAGGCCAAGACGGTCGTCGCCGCGATCCGGGAGGCGGCGGACCTGGCCGGACGGCTGACGTTCGGCGAGACGCCGGTGCGGTTCCCGTTCACCACGGCCGTGGTGGAGTGTTATGCGGACGCCAAGTGACGACCGGCGGCCACGGCCCCGGGTGTGCTGTCCGGGCGGGGTCTCAGATGACCGGGGGCCTGCCCAGCCGGGTCAGTCGCCACACCGTCCGCCAGCGCATGGGCCGCCGTGGGCCGGCCGGCGTGCGCACCCCTTCGGCGAACCCGCCGAACCAGGCCCGCAGACCACCGAGGGAACGGGTGCGCAGCAGCGTGACGAGGACCCACACCCCCAGGTGCACCGGGACGAGCGGCAGCGGGAGGTTGCGCCGGACCAGCCACACCCGGTTGCGGGCGGTGACGCGGTGGTAGATGGCGTGCCGGGCGGGCGAGGTCTTCGGGTGCCGGAGCAGCAGCTCGGGCGCGTAGCGGATGTGCCAGCCGGCGTCCGTGGCGCGCCAGGCCAGGTCGGTCTCCTCGTGCGCGAAGAAGAACTCGGCGGGCCAGTCGCCGGTCCGGTCGAGCATCTCCATGCGCAGGGCGTGGCCGCCGCCGAGGAAGCCGGTGACGTACCCGCCCCGCATCGGGTCGGAGGCGCCCACGCGCGGCACGTGCCGCCGCTGGGTCTCACCGTGCTCGTCGGCGATGCGGAAGCCGACGATGCCCAGGCGCGGGTCGGCGGCGTACAGGTCGCGGACGCGGCGCAGCACGTCGGCGTCGACGAGCAGCCCGTCGTCGTCCAGCTCCACGACGACGTCGACGTCGCCGTACTCCCGCAGCCGGGCGAGGGCGACGTTGCGGCCGCCGGGGCAACCGAGGTTCTCGTCGGTCTCGACGGTGGTGACCTCGCCGGGCAGGGAGAGCCGGCGGGCGAACTCGGGCAGCCGGCAGCCGTTGCCGACGATCACGATGCGGGCGGGCGCGAGGTCCTGTTTCGCCACCGACTCCAGCAGGGCGTCGACCTCGGCGGGCCGGTTGCCCATCGTCACCACGGCAACGGCGATCCTCGGCTCCACCACGTCCCACGCTCCGTCCGGCCCTCGACGGCTCCCCGGCCCGTCCCGGCGGTGCCCGTCGTTCACCAAGATGTTGCCTCAGATCCGGAGGCTGCCCCGACGCCGGTTCACCTCGTGTCGGCTTTACATCGTTTTTCCCCGAGCAGGAGGACCTGACCGCCATGCCTTTCCGCTGTGCCGTGCTCGACGACTTCCAGAACGTCGCCACCGAGGTCGTCGACTGGTCGGTCCTGGGCGACGGGGTGCAGGTCGTCACCTTCACCGAGCATGCCGCCACCGAGGACGAACTCGTCGCCGCGCTCGCCGGCTTCGACTGTGTGGTCACCCTGCGCGAGCGGGTCGCCTTCCCGGCCTCGCTGCTGGACCGGCTGCCGCGACTGAAGCTGCTGATCGCCTCCGGCATGCGCAACTCGGTGATCGACTACACGGCGGCACGGAGGAACGGCGTGACCGTGTGCGGCACGGAGAGCTCCTCCACCCCGCCGGTCGAGCTCACCTGGGCCCTGCTGCTCGGGCTCGCCCGCGGTCTGGTCCAGGAGACCACCGCCCTGCGCGAGGGCGGCCCGTGGCAGTCCACCGTCGGCGCCGACCTGCACGGCCGCCGACTCGGTCTGCTGGGCCTGGGCAGGACCGGCAGCCTGGTCGCCCGGGTCGGCCTCGCCTTCGGCATGGAGGTGACGGCCTGGAGCCGGAACCTCACTCCGGAGCGCGCGCACGAGGTCGGTGTCCGTCCGGCGGCCTCGAAGGAGGAACTGCTCCGCGAGAGCGACTTCGTCTCCGTGCACCTCGCCCTGAGCGACCGCACCCGCGGTCTGCTGGGCGCGGCCGAACTCGCCCTCCTCAAGCCGACGGCGTTCCTGGTCAACACCTCGCGTGCGGCGATCGTCGACCAGGACGCGCTGCTGGCCGCGCTGCGGGAGGGCCGGATCGCGGGCGCCGGGGTGGACGTGTTCGACGTCGAGCCCCTGCCCCACGACCATCCGATGCGGACGGCACCCCGGCTCCTGGCGACCCCGCACCTGGGTTACGTCTCCCGCGCCAACTACGAGCGCTACTACGGGCAGGCCGTGGACGGCATCCGGGCGTTCCTGGCCGGGGAGCCGGTGCGCCTACTCGGCTGACCGGCTCCCGACCCGGCCGGCCCGTACTCGGCCGGGGAGCCGGGGCCGCCCCGCCCGCCCATGTCGCCCGCGTGCTCGCCGACGCCATGCGCCGGGGAGCGGCCCGCGCTCCCCGGCCGGCCCGTACTCGGCCGGCCCGCCCGTCGGCGCGTACGGCGGTGCCGGCCCCGCTATTCCGTACGCAGCGCGGTGGCCGTGTCCGTCCGGGCCGCCCAGCCGGCCGGAAGCAGGCCGCCCGCCACCGTGATGACCAGACCCCCCAGGGCGAGCGCGACCAGCCACGACGGGTCGTAGACGGCGATCGTCGCGGCGGGCAGGGCGAGGCCGGCGGCATCCCCCATGAGGGGGGTGATCCAGTGGTGCAGCGCGACGCCGACGGGGACCACGGCCGCGCCGACGAGCAGGCCGGGCCAGGCGACGGAGACGACCACCATGGCCACCGTCTGGCGGGGCGTCATCCCCAGGGCCTTGAAGACGCCCAGATCACGGATGCGGTCACGGGTGTCGAGGACGACCGTGTTGAGCACGCCCAGGCCGGCCACCACGACCAGCATCAGGGTGAGCATCCCGATCAGCGCGTCCATGGCCAGGACCACGCTGGACGAGCCGGAGGTGTTGGGCAGGGCGGTCGCGCCGACCGGTTCCAGGGCGGCGTTCAGCGCGGTGAGGTACGCGTCCGCGTCCGTACCCGGCTCCGTTCTCACGTCGTACCGGCCGGGCCTCGCGTCCACACCCAGTGCGGAGAGGGTGGACGTCGAGGTCAGCAGCGCCATGCCCTTCCCTTCCGTGAAGAACACCTCGCCGACGATCCGCACCGAGGCCTGCCGTCCCCCCTGCGTCAGGGTCACGGTGTCACCGACCTCGACACCGGCGGCCTTCAGAAACCGGCCGGTGACCGCCGCCTG
The DNA here is from genome assembly GCF_044750285.1 of Streptomyces sp. NPDC088812. NCBI lineage: Bacteria > Bacillati > Actinomycetota > Actinomycetes > Kitasatosporales > Streptomycetaceae > Streptomyces > Streptomyces sp. NPDC088812. The sequence goes on from NZ_JBIVJP010000002.1 coordinate 95,705, forward strand.
GCCCGGCCCGTCCAGCCAGCGGCCCGAGACCGTCCGCGGAGCGCCCCACGACGAGTCACCCTCGTACGCCACGACCGTGGTCTCGCCGGCGATCCCGGTCACGCCGACCTGGGCCTGGACCGTGCCGTAGAAGCGGCTGGTCCCCCGCTGCGCGCGCAGCACGGCGGCGACCCGCTCCGGATCGGCCTTCGGCACGTCGGCCTCGCCCGCCGCGGGGACCACGTCGGCGCCGGGCGGTCCCTGGCTGCCGCCCGCCTGTACGACGACCGAGCCGGCCGAGTTGAGCCTGCGCCCGTCGGAGACCGCGCCGAGCGAGAGCGCGAGGCCCACGGCGAAGGTGACGGAGACGGCGCCGAAGGCGACCGCGGCGGCCATCGTGCCCGACCGCGCCGGGCGCGCGAAGGGGTGGGCGAGCCCGAGGCTCACCGCGCGCGGCACCGGCAGCCGTGCCGTGAGCCGCCGTAGTGCCCGCCCGCGGCCGGTGCCACGCGCCCGCCCGCCGGTGAGCGCGTCGGCGGTGCGCAGCCGGCCCGCGCGCAGGGCCGGCCACAGGGCGGCGCCCGCGACCAGGACGAGGGCGGCTGCGGGCACCACGAGGTCGACCCGGAGGGGGAGCGAGCCGGCCGGCGCGCCGAGAGCCTCCCCCGCCTCGGCCAGCACCGGCCCGGCCAGCAGGTTGCCGAGGACCAACGCCGCCGCACAGCCCACCGCCGCCGGGACCAGCGCCTGTCCGACGTAGGCCAGGACGATCTGCGCCGGGGTGAGCCCGAGGGCCTTGAGAACGCCGATGCGGCGGGTCGCGGCACCGACCGAGCCGCTGACCACGATGCCGATGACCAGGACCGACAGCGACAGCCCGAGCACCCCGAAAGCGGCCAGGAACGGCACGAACGCCATCGCGTTGGCCGTCTGCTCCTGCCGGACGGTCAGGTACGGGAGCGTCCCGGTCATCGCGCCCCGCGGCACGAGCGCCGCCACCGCGTCCCGTCCGGCGGCCACCTCGTCGTCGGTGTCGGCGTCGTGGAACCGGTAGAGCATCTCGTACGAGGACCCGCCGGACCCGCCGGACCCGCTAGTCCCGCCGGTCTCGCTAGTCCCGCCGGTCTTGCTAGTCCCGCCGGACCCTCTAGTCCCGCCGGCCCCTCCGGTCTCGCTAGTCCCGCCGGACCCGCTAGTCCCGTCCGCGCCGGACGGGTCCGGCGACGACGGGTCGGCCTGCGTCCCGGCCGGTGCCTCGGCCAGCGCCTCGGCCTGTGCGGGCGTCACCCAGGCCTCCGCCGTGCCGGTCACCGAGCGGGCGACACCCACCACGGTCAGCGTCGGGCTGTCCGCCGCGTCGGGGAACGCCAACCGTGCGCCCACCTTCCGTACCGGCAGCACGCCGTCGGCCACCACGATCTCGCCCGGACGGGTGGCCCACGCGCCCTCGACGAGGTCGATGCGGTCCACCGGGCCCCCGGCGCCTGCCCGGCCCACGACGGTCACCGGCGGGAGGTCCAGTCCGGCCGGCAGGTCATCGAAGCCGGAGACGGTGCGCGGCCGTGCCGTGAGCGTCCGGAACGGACCGGCCGCGGCGCTCACGCCGGACGCCCGGGCGGTCGCCGTGAGCTGCGCGGACGTCACTTTCGTCCCGTCGAACCGCGCGGTCAGATGGGCACCGTGCTGCCGCGCGAAGGCCCGGTCGAAGGGCGCCCGGGACGCCACCGTCAGTCCGACCGCGAGGATCGACGCGGTGACGGCCACGAGCGTGGTCAGGACCATCACCGTCGTCTGCACACGCCGTCGCGCGACCCCCGCGCGCACCACCCGGCCCAGGGTGCTCACCGGCCCACCCCCGTGGCGGACGCGGCATCGCCGGTGCCGGTGCGGGTGTCGGTGCCGGGGTGCAGGCCGGTACGGGCGCCGAGGCCGGTACGGGCGCCGAGGCCGGTACCGGTGTCCCGGGCGATCCGGCCGTCGACCAGTTCGACGGTCCGGGTCGCACAGGCCTCGGCGAGACCGAGATCGTGGGTGACCAGGACGACCGTCTGTCCGCCCGCGTTGAGCGTGACGAGCAGCTCGCGGACCTCCGCGCCGGCGGCGGTGTCCAGCGCGCCCGTCGGCTCGTCGGCCAGGAGCAGCGCAGGACGGTGCATCAGCGCGCGGGCCACCGCGACGCGTTGGCGCTCACCCCCGGACAGCCGCCCCGGGAACGCCCCGGCGTGCCGGGCGACCCCGAGGTACTCCAGCAGCTCCACGGCACGTTCGCGGGCCTCGGCCTTCGGGATGCCCGCCAGTTGGGCCGGCAGCAGCACGTTGTCGGTGACCGTCAGATCGTCGAGGAGGTGGAAGAACTGGAAGACCATGCCGATCCTCGTCCGCCGGTACCGGGCCGAGGCGGTCTCGCTCATCCCGTCCACGCGCAGCCCGTCGACGGTGACGCTGCCCGCGCTCGGACGGTCCAGCCCGGCGATCAGGTTGAGGAGCGTCGACTTGCCGCTGCCCGACGGCCCGACGACGGCCAGCGCCTCCCCCGCGCCCACGCTCAGCGTGACCCCGGCGAGGGCGGGCGGCCCCTCGCCGTAGGTCCTGCTCACATCGCGGATGTCGATGACGGGCGCGGTCGCTGCCACGGTGCCTCCCAGGCGGTGGTCGAGGATTCACCCGACGCTAGGGACGCGCCCCCGTCCGGGGCGTCCCCCGCGACGACGGTCCCGGCTGCCGCACCGGACGGACCCGCCCGCCACGTCATCCCCACGATGTACGCCGAGGAGGTACCGTCCGTCCGCTCCGGGACGGATGTGCCCCGGGCCGGCGCCTTGCCACACTGGGCCCATGGACGGCGCGACCGGTGAGACCAGCAGGACCGGCGGGACCGGTGAGACCAGCGGGACCGGTGAGACCAGCGGGACCGGCGGGCCCGGTGAGGCAGGGGGAACGGGTGAGGCCGCGGGGACCGATGAGGCCGGGGGGACCGGTGAGGCCGGCGGGGCTCCTCGGGCGGACACGGTGCGGCCGGACACGCTCGGGCCGCAGACGGAGACGAACCGGCGGAACACCGTGCCGCACAGGGCGCTACTGACGGGATGGTCACGGCTGGGAGCGCTACGGCCGGGATGGTCACGGCCGGCGGACGGGCGGCAGGGAGCACTACGGCTGGGCGCGGAGCGGCCGGCAGCGGCGCGCCGGTGGACGACGGGCAGGGCGGGCAGGGCGGGCAGGGCGAACACATCGGGTATGTCGGGTATGTCGGGTGCTTCGGACGCTTCGGGTGCGTCGGGCACGACGTCGCCGCCGCACACCCCGCAGTCCCTGCCGCGGCCCTCCCGCTGGATGTGGACCGCCGACGCGATCCTGGCCGTGGCCCTCGCCGCCTGCACCGTGGGTTCGGTGCGGTGGCAGGACACGCCCGGCCTGGTCGTCCCGGCGCTGTCGGGGCAGGTGCCGGTTCCCGGAACAACACCGGCGGTTCCGGTGGTTCCGGCGGTTCCGGTGGTTCCGCCCCTACCGCCTCCGCCGGTGGAATGGGTGCAGCAGGTCGGTCCCGTCCCGTCGTGGCACCTCGTCCTGGCCGCACTGACGGCCCTGCCCCTGGTCCTGCGCCGCCGCTGCCCGCTGACCGTGTACGGGGCCGTGATCGTCACGACGTTGCTGCTCGCCCAGCGCCTGAGCGGCGACACCGCGTCCGTGTACCCGTTCCTGTCGTGCGTGATCGCGGCCTACGGCGCCGCCGTGTACAGCCCGTACCGCCTGCGCGCGCTCACCGGGCTGGTCGTCGGCGCGGGCCTGATCGCGTCGTTCCCCGACGAGGACTTCCTGCCCTTCACGCCCGGCGTGATGCCGTTCCTGGTGCTGCTCGGCGTGGGACTGGGCGCCAACGCCCTGCACGTCTGGAAGCAGCGCGTGCACACGCTCCAGGAGCAGCAGAAGACCGCCACCGGGCTCGCGGTCGACCGTGAACGTGCGCGCATCGCCCGCGAGTTGCACGACATCGTCACCCACAATGTGAGCGTGATGGTGATCCAGGCGGGCGCGGCCCGCAAGGTGATGGACGTCGCGCCCGACCGTGCCCGTGAGGCGCTGCTGGCCGTGGAGGCGGGCGGGCGCACGGCCATGGCGGAGCTCCGGCACGTCATGGGCCTGCTCGCCCCGTCCGGCGACGATCCCGGCCCGGCCGACGACCCGGACCTGAGCCCGCAACCGGGCGTGGACCGGATCCCCGCCCTCGTCGACCGCGTCCGCGGGACGGGGGTGTCCGTGGACCTGACCGTCACCGGCACCCCGTCGCCGCTGGCCGCCGGTGCGGACCTCGCCGCGTACCGGGTGGTGCAGGAGGCCCTCACCAACGCCGTCCGGCACGCTGCGGGCGCCCGTGTACGGGTCGCCCTCGACCACACCCCCGACGCCCTGCACATCGACGTCACGAGCACCGGCGGCACTCCCGCCCCGACCGCCGGCCCCAGTACCGGTCGCGGCCCCGGTACCGGTCGCGGCCCCGGTACCGGTCGCGGCCTCCTGGGCCTCCGCGAACGCCTGGCCCTCGTCGACGGCACCCTCGACGCAGGGCCGCGGCCCGCCGGCGGCTACGGGGTGCACGCGGTCGTCCCGTGCTCCGCGAGGACGGACGGGAGGCCGTGACCGAACCGCCGCAGCCCCGCGTCGTCATCGCGGACGACCAGGCGTTGGTCCGCACCGGCTTCGGCCTCATCCTGGCCGCCGACGGAATCGACGTCGTCGCCGAGGCGGCCGACGGCGACGAGGCGGTCGAGGCGGTCCACCGCACCCGCCCCGACCTGGTCCTGATGGACATCCGCATGCCCGGCACCGACGGTCTGGAGGCCACCCGCCGCATCCTCTCCGGCACCGGGCCCGACACGCCCCGCGTGATCATGCTGACCACCTTCGACCTGGACCGTTATGTCTACGCGGCCCTCACCGCCGGCGCCAGTGGCTTCCTGCTCAAGGACGTCACGCCGGAACACCTGGTGGCCGCCGTCCGCCTCGCGCGTACCGGCGACGCCCTGCTTGCCCCGGCCATCACCCGCCGCCTGGTCGAACGCTTCACCTCCGCCGCGGACACCCCCGTCCTCCACCGCGACCTCTCGGTCCTGACCCCGCGCGAACTCCAGGTCCTCCAGTCCCTGGGCCGCGGCCTGAGCAACACCGACCTGGCCGCCCACTTCGGGCTGAGCGAGGCGACGGTGAAGACCCACGTCGCCCGCATCCTCGCCAAACTCCGCCTGCGCGACCGCGCCCAGGCGGTCGTGGTGGCCTACGAGACGGGCCTGATCGTTCCGCGGCTCCCCGACACCCCGAGTGCACCGAGGAACCCCAGGTCGCCCACGTGACCTGGGGTTCTCCAAGTGACACCCTGCGGCAACACCTCGACCTCCACCCAACGCTGGTTCCCAGCAGTCACCCACTCCTGCGCGACCCCAGGGCGCACAACACAAAAGGCCAGGTCAGATACCATCTGACCTGGCCTTCGCCGGAGCCGCCTTCGGGATTCGAACCCGAGACCTACGCATTACGAGGGCCTGCAAGATCGTGACGGGTGAAGCCGGGCGGTGCCACCGAATCCTGTTCTCGCTGGTCAGAGACCTGCAGCCTTGATCAGCATGACGCCCGATCCGCCTTGGTGCCACCCAGTCCGCTCACGCAGCGCTCACGCTTCAGACCTACGCTCGCATACCAGCAACTGAGCGGTCCGAACTGTCAGGGCGGATGCCGCGCCCCAAGGAAATCGCCGCAGCGGAGTCACGCTGCCGGGGCGAGTACTCATTCTGGGGTCAGCGGTCCAGGTCTCACCCAGTGATCGTACGGCGGCGGGGTGCCGACACGGCCGAAGCAAGGACGACCACGACGGCTACCACGGCAAGAAACCCAGAGCGCCCGGTTCTGCTGACCCTGGTGCTAGGTGGTGTCGAGGGCCGCGGTGAGAACGGCGATGCCGTTCGCCCCAGCCGCCGAGTCGAGGGTGCGCAGCATCGTCGCTGCCGAGGTAGTCACGCCCCGCTGCTCGGGCGGCGGCTGGTCCTGGATGAGCGCGAGTGTCATCGCAATGACAGTTCCGATACCCACCGTCTTGCCTGCCAGCCAGGCAAGTTCACCGGTTGCACTGAGGGACGCGCTGGAAACCTCAGCTTCCAGAAACCTCCTCGCCCGTACCGCCGCCCTGCCTATGCTGCGACCCGCCCCCTTCCTCGACTGACGAGGCCGACATGCAGCAGTCATGGAACAGCGACCGCCGCCGCACCGCGATCGGTCGCTCCAGCCTCTCCGTGCCGGCGCGCCAGGCTCTGGCCGACCGCCAGCTCAACACGGACCGCACGATCCTCGACTACGGCTGCGGCCGAGGCGGCGACGTCGCCTCCCTCCAGCGCCTCGATTGCAAGATCACCGGTTGGGACCCCTACTACAGCTCGAGCGCGCCGGTGGCCCCCTCCGACGTCGTCCTCCTCACCTACGTCCTGAACATCATCGAGGACCCCGTCGAGCGTCGGCAGACGCTCAAGGAGGCATGGAGGCTCGCCACCTCCGTACTCATCGTCTCGGCTCGCCTCACCTGGGAGCGGTCCAAAGTCCGCGGCCAGGAGTACGGCGACGGCCTCCTCACCAGCCGGCAGACGTTCCAGCACCTCTTCGGCCCGGACGAGCTCCGGATCTACGTCGAGGAGGTCACAGGAACACGCTGCATATCAGCGGCCCCCGGCATCGTGTACGCCTTCAAGGACGACTCAGCCCGACTGGGCTACCTCGCACACCGCATCGTCCCCGACGCCGAGTGGCTCGCTTCAGCCGATACCACTTCCGCTATCGCCTCGCTGGTCGACTACGTCGAACGGCGTGGCCGCCCGCCCCGTGTCGACGAGATGCCCCGGCCGATGGCCGAACAGCTCGCTCACCTGAAACCCGGCGAACTTAAGCGCCTCATGCGCGACTCCGCCGACGCCGAGAGGGTGTCCGAGAGCGCCAAGCGCACGACGCTGAACACGCTGCTGTTCCTCGCCGTCGAGCTCTTCAACGGCCGAGGTCCGTTCAGCAGCCTCCCCCTCGGCATCCAGCTCGACGTCCGTTCGTTCTTCACCTCGTACAAGGAAGCCTGCAGGCGCTCCGACCGTCTACTCCTCAAGCTCCGGGATGACGCCTATATCCGGGGCGCCATGAACGCATCCAGCGTCGGCAAGATCACCCCGACCGCGCTGTACGTGCACCGCCGGGCGATCGACCGGATGCCGACAGTCCTGCGCCTGTACGAGCACTGCGCCTCCGTCGCCGCCGGCCGCCCTCAGGAATGGACCATCGCCAAGCTGAAGCACCAGGGGCGAGCCATCAGCTGGCTCGACTACCCGGAATTCGACAAGGACCCACACCCGCGGATCATGTCCTCGTACCTCGTAGATCTCAAGACCCTCGAGACCTCGCACATGTCCTACGCGAACTCCGCCAACCGTCCTCTGCTCCACCGTAAGCACGAATTCCTGGCGCCCGACGACCCGGACGTGCCGCGTTGCCGCCGTCTGACCGAGTCCGAGCTACGCGTCGGCCTCTATGAGAATCCGCACCTGATCGGCACCGAGAATGGCTGGGAGGCCGAACTGATCAGGTGCGGTCGCATGCTTCGGGGACACCGGCTGGTCCGGCGCCCCGAAGACTGAGCAGCTCAAACCGTCAGCGGGCATCCGGTTGCATGTACGCGATCGTCTCCGCCAAGCCGTCCGGGTCGAAGTCCGAGACCTGCCCGGGGAACCACGAGAAGCGAAGGCCATTGGTGGCCACCTCCTCCGGGAGGCCCATTGCGGTCAGCACGTGGCTCGGTGTGTACGAAGCGCTGGTGCATGCGGAACCGGTCGCCACGGCCACCTGGTCCTTGATCCGTACAATCAGGGCCTCGGCGTTGAGCCCGTCGAAGGTCACATTGAGGATGTGCGGGACCGCGTGGCCAGCATCGCCGTTGATCTGGAAGCGGGTCTTCCCGAGCGCGGCGAGCAGCCGCTCCCGCATCTCCTTCGCGTCCCGCTCCCAACGCGACCGGTTCTCCTGGAAGACCTTGGCTGCTTCGTACAGCCCCATGATCAGTGGCACGGGGAGCGTCCCGGGGCGCAGCTTTCGTTCCTGCCCGCCGCCGAACATGATCGGCTCCAGCGGCACCTTGTCCCAGCCTCGACGACGGGTCACCAGAGCGCCGATTCCCTTGGGTGCACCGATCTTGTGGCCGCTGATGCTGGTCAAATCGATGGGTGCCTTCAGGTCCTCGGGAACCTTTACGTACCCCTGCGCGGCATCGACGTGTAGATAAGTCGGGGTCTTCTGGAGCTTCTCCGCCAGCTCGGCCACCGGCTGGATGACGCCCGTCTCATTGTTCACGTGCATTAGCGAGACGAGCAGGGTGTCCGGCCTCAGCTTCTCCAGGACGGCCTCCGTGGAGATCCGCCCCGAGGGGCCGGGTGCCAGGAAATCGACCTCGAACCCCCGCTTCTCCTGCAGATGCAGCAGGGGCTCGATGACCGCCTTGTGCTCGATGGCGGAGGTGATGATGTGCTTCCGGCCGTGCTTCTCGCCGTACGGGGCCATGCCGAGCAACGCGATGTTGTTGGACTCGGTCGCTCCACTGGTGAAGATGACCTCTTCGGTCCTCACACCGACTGTCCCGGCGAGGAACGCCCTGGCCTCCTGGACCGCCTTCTTTGCCCGGGCTCCGTACTCGTGGGTGCGGCTGCCGGCGTTGCCGAAGTCTTCGGTCATCCAGTGGAGCACCACGTCAGCCACCCGCGGCTCCACACGGGTCGTCGCCGCCACATCTAGATACGCCACCACAGCGCTCACCCATCCCAGAGCAATCATCCCGTTACCGGGTACGTCAAACAGTTAACGTACACGCATGCTCGACTGACGCACAGTGCGGCGCCTCAGAGTTGTCAACACAGACATCGACGTACGTCTTCCCGTGCAGGAGCGCCCTTCACTCAAGCCAGGCGCACGCCCAGGCTTGCCCGTGCGTCTGAGGTACGTGAAGGTGACGTAACTTCAGCAAGCTTCGTACGTTAAACGGATGACGTACGCTAAGGTTGCCGGGTGGAGATCGAAGCAGCGACACCAGCGACCAGAGTCGTAGCTCCGCGCACCTCGACGGGGTTCGAGTACACGTTCCCTGCGATCCGCGGCATCCAGGCAGGGCGCGAGTATTACGTATCGATGTGCCCCCTGCGCCTCATCCCAAAGATCTTTATCTTCGACGAAGACGAGCTCTCGCCGGAACTGCGCGCCCAGCGGATCCTCAATAAGGGACGCCTCCCGGCACTCACGAAGTACATTCTGGACAATCCGAAGGATTACGTCTTCAGTGCTTTGACCGCATCCGTCGACGGCGACATGGAGTTCGACCATCTCGGCTCCGACGGCAACGCCTTCCGTGCCGGGCAGCTGCGCATCCCCATGGACTCCCGTTTCCTGATCAACGACGGCCAGCACCGGCGCGCAGCCATCGAGCACGCCCTCAAGGAGAACCCGGACATCGGCAACGAGACGATCGCCGTCGTCTTCTTCCATGACGCGGGGCTCGCCCGCTCGCAGCAGATGTTCGCGGACCTCAACCGGCACGCGGTGCGTCCGGCCCGGTCCATCGGCGTCCTCTACGACCACCGGGACAGCGAAGCCCAGGTCGCGCGCACCCTGGCCGGCCAGTGCAAGGTCTTCAAGGGCTACGTCGAGATGGAGAAGAGCACCCTCTCCGCCCGCTCCCGGATGATGTTCACCTTGAGCGCTCTCTACTACGGCACCCAGTCCCTCCTCCAGGGCCTAGAGATCGAGGTAGACGCCGCAGCAGAGCTGGCGCAGGAGTACTGGGAGCACATCGACACGACGCTTCCCGAGTGGGAGATGGTTCGCAAGCGAGAGCTCTCGGCACCCGAGATGCGGCGCGACTTCATCCACAGTCACGGAATCGCATTGCACGCTCTCGGCCGCATCGGAAATTCGCTACTTCGGGAATCCACCGCACCCAGTAATTGGAAACGGACACTTTCCCCTCTGAAAAAGGTCGACTGGACTCGGTCGAATAAAGACTGGGAGGGCCGTGCCATCGTCGGTGGCCGCGTTTCCAAAAGCCACCAAAATGTAACTCTTACAGTCAACTACCTGCGCAATCACCTGCGCCTCGGCCTCAGCGCCGAAGAGCAGCGGGCAGAGGACGCATACCTGCGAGGCGAAGCATGAGCACCATCCCTCTGCAACTCGGCATTACGCCCGTCCGGCGGAAGCCGTTCGACGGGCAACCCCTCGAAGAGGTCATCGCCAAGCTCTCAGACGAGGTCCGTGAGCTCTACACCGCCGACCAAGTGCCCTGGGTCATCGGATACAGCGGCGGCAAGGACTCCACCGCGGTCCTTCAGCTCGTATGGAACGCCATCGCCGCTCTGCCGGCGGAGCAGCGCACCAAGACGGTCCACGTCATCAGCACCGACACCCTCGTCGAGAACCCCGTCGTCGCAGCGTGGGTGACGACATCCCTAGAGACGATGGAGAAGGCCGCCGCCGAGCATGGCCTCCCTATCGAGCCTCATCGCCTGACGCCGGAGATCAAGGACACCTTCTGGGTCAACCTGATCGGTCGGGGCTACCCGGCGCCGCGCCCCAAGTTCCGCTGGTGCACCGAGCGCCTCAAGATCAAGCCCTCCAACTCCTTCATCCGGAACGTCGTGGCAGCACACGGCGAGGCGATCATGGTGCTCGGTATCCGTAAGACCGAGAGCCAGGCGCGCGCCCGTGCCATGGAGAGGCACGAAAAGCGGCGCGTCCGTGATCGCCTCTCCCCCAATGCAAACCTTCCCAACTCCCTCGTCTACAGCCCGGTCGAAGACTGGACCAACGACGACGTCTGGGAGTACCTGATGCAGAAGCCCAACCCGTGGGGCTATAACAATCAGGATCTCCTCACCATGTACCAGGGCGCCTCCAGCGATGGCGAGTGCCCGCTCGTGGTCGACTCGACCACTCCCTCCTGCGGCTCCAGCCGCTTCGGGTGCTGGACGTGCACGCTCGTCGAGCAGGACAAGTCGATGTCGGCGATGATCCAGAACGACGAGGAGAAGGAGTGGATGAGGCCGCTCCTGGACCTCCGCGACAAGCTCGACGCCCCATTCGGCTACTTCGAAGAGGGCGAGGAAGGACTCCCCGCTGGCCGGAAGCTCCCGTACCCCCGCCCTGACCAGCCGGCCCGAGACTTCCGCCGCATGAACGGCAAGGTCATGGTCTACACACGCCGGACTGACGGCGAAGAGGTCCCGATCCACGGCCCGTACCTGCAGAAGTTCCGCCAGGACTGGCTCAAGGACCTGCTGGACGCCCAGACGTGGATCCGCGCCAACGCGCCGGAGCACGTCAAGAACATCGAGCTGATCACCCTCGACGAGCTGCACGAGATCCGCCGCATCTGGGTCTTCGACAAGCACGAGGTCGAGGACTCCCTCCCCCGTATCTACAAGGAGTCCACGGGCGAAGACTTCCCGGGCGGACCTCTGGACGAGCAGCTCGTCATGGGGGCAGACGAGATGGAGCTCCTGAAGGAGCTCTGCGGGGACGACGACCTGCACTACGACATGGTCCGCGAGCTGCTCTCCGTCGAGCGCAAGTACCGGACAATGTCCCGACGCGCTGGCCTCTTCCAAGCCCTGGAGAGCGCCGTAAAGAAGGGTTACTACGAGGACAGCGCCGACGCCATAGACTTCGCGCAGCGCAAGAACAAGTGGCGTGAGGAATCGCAGACCCACCTGACCCTGGACGAAGAAACCAATATCGATGCTCCTGCGTAAGATCACTCTCGAAGAGTTCGGGGCTTACCGCGGCACCCAGTCGCTGGATCTGACCACCAAGAAGAACAAGCCGATCGTCCTCATCGGCGGCCTCAATGGCTGCGGCAAGACGACCCTCCTCGACGCCATCCAGCTGGCACTGTACGGGCCGCGAGCGCGTTGCAGCGGTCGAGGCAGCAAGTCGTACGAGACGTACCTCCGCGAGAGCATCAACTGGCAGGCCGACCCGACCCGCGGTGCGCAGATCATCCTGGAGTTCACGGTCACGGTGGACGGCACGGAGCACTACTACAAAGTAGTCCGCAGCTGGCACACCAGCGGCAAGACGACGCTCAAGGAATTCGTGAACGCGTTCGTCGACGAGGAGTACGGCTCCAGGGCGAAGCCGGGGCGACGCGTCAAACCTGAGCTGAAGTACAGCCGGGTTCTCAGCCAGGAGTGGGCCGATCACATCGAGAGCCTGCTCCCCCTCGAAGTCGCCTCGCTGTCGTTTTTCGACGGAGAGAAGATCGAATCGCTCGCCGACCCCGAGCGCGCAGCATCGGTCATCGAATCGGCCATCCACTCTCTGCTCGGTGTCAGCACCGTCCAGCAGCTCCGTACGGACCTGCTCGCGCTCCAGCGCCGGCAGAAGTTGTCGGACGAAGAGCAGCACCTGATGGACAAGATCCACTCGGAGGAGCAGGAACGGCAGGCGGCCGACGCCGCCCTGGAGAACGCAGAACAGCAGGCCGCGCAGCGCAACAGCAAGCTCGTCAAAGCTCGGCGCACTCTCGAAACGCTGGAGGCTGCCTATAAGCAGGAGGGCGGAAACCTCTTCGAGCGTCGCGTCGAGATCGAGCGCGAGTACGCGCAGGTTTCCGCTCGCCTCGCCGAAATCCGCAGCTCCCTCGTCCAGTTGGCTGCAGGCCCACTTCCGCTCCTCATGATGGGAAGTCACCTCAAGGAGCTGCACAAACAGGCTGGTCGCGAGCGGACGGCAGCCGAGTCCCACCAGGTACTGGGGGTGCTCGAAGAACGTGACCAGTGGCTACTGGATATGCTCCCTGCCGAGGCGAAGGCCGCCGTAATGGAGGAGCTGGAGGCTGACCGCGCCAAGCGCGCCAAGTCCGCTGGCCTCAAGGTGGATCTCGGCCTCTCCCCGGACACGCTCCCCCAGCTGTCGGCACTCGACGAGGCACTCAGTCGCGACAAGGCACGAGCTGCCGAGCTCCTTCAGCAGGCTGCGGAAGCCGCCGAAGAGCGTGTGCAGCTGGAGCGTCAGCTGGCGGGTGTACCGGCCAAGAGCAAGGTCGAGGCCATCCAGAAGGAGCGTGAAGACCAGCTCCAGGAAGTCGCACGGCTGGAACGGGAGCACGAGAACAGCCTCAACAACGTCGCCGAGTTGAAGCGCCGCCTCGAATACGTCTCCGCCTCCCTAAAGCGTGCCCACGAAGAGTTCGTTCGCACCAAGGTGAAGGCCGAAGAGGTCGAGCGGATCATCAAGTACTCGGAAAAGGCCCGGAAGACGCTGGAACAGTTCGGTGATGCCCTCCTCAAGCGGCACATCAGCCGCCTCGAGGTAGCAATGCTCACGAGCTTCCAGACCCTCATGCGCAAGCAGGGCCTGGTGAACGACCTCCGCATCGATACCGACAAGTTCACGCTCACCCTGGCTGACACCGACGGAGAGCCGATCGACCCCGGCCGTCTCAGCGCGGGCGAGCGCCAGCTACTCGCCGTCTCCCTCCTCTGGGGCTTGATGAAGGTCGCCGGCAACCACCTGCCCAGCGTCATCGACACGCCGCTCGGCCGGCTCGACAGCCGCCACCGTGAGCACTTGGTGGACCGATACTTCCCATACGCCAGCGACCAAGTCCTCCTCCTCTCCACCGATGAGGAGATCGACGAGTACCTGCTTGGCCGCCTCAAGAAGTCCGTCGCCCACACCTACACCCTGGTCCACGATGACACCACCTTCACCACCAGCGTCGTCGAGGGTTACTGGTGGAACGTAGGAGCCAGCAATGTCGCTTGAGAACATCCGCCTCGCCACCGCAAGCAAGGACCGCTTGAGCCGTCTGAAGCACACCACCGGCATCACCCATTGGAACGTCCTGTGCCGCTGGGCCCTGGCGCTCTCCCTGGCGGACGCCTCTACCCCCCTGGTTCGTGAGGTCGTCACCGACTCCAACGTCGAGATGTCCTGGAAGACCTTCGCCGGACCCCACGGCGACCTCTACCTCGCCCTGCTCAAGCAGCGCTGCGTGGCCGACGGACTGGAGCCGACGGACGAGAACGTCTCCAATACGCTGACGATCCATCTGGCCCGGGGGGTCGGGTACTTGGGTGCGCACAAGGAGATGACGGCGATCGAAGGGCTGATCGGGGCCGTAACAACCGTCTGAATTGTCAACAATCACCCAGTTAGGGCCGATTCGCCTGCCGGCTCGGCCCTTTCCTACACCCCCCACACGATGGCGACCAGTCATCAGAAAACACAGAACTACTTAACTCATTGACACATAAGCTGCCCTGTATGGCATCGGGACACGGCAGCACCTCGCTTCAGCTCTACCTCGTCGGCATCGGTGAGGTCCTGCGCAACAATCGCCTGGTCGTTCCCCAGTTCCAGCGCTCGTACTGCTGGAAGGTGGAGCAGGAGGTCCTCGACTACTGGACTGACTTGAGCCGGGCGATCAACGGCGGGGCGAAGGAGGAGTACTTCTTCGGCACAATCGTGATCACCCAGGACGGCGACGGAACTCGGAAGCGGATTATCGACGGCCAGCAGCGGCTGGTCACCTCCTCCCTCCTGATCGCTGCCATCCGCGACGAGCTGCGAACTCTGGAGGGGAACCTGCTCAAGGCGGACGACTCCCAGGCTGTGGGCATCAGCCGCACCTTCCTGGCCAGCAAGGCATGGAACGACAGGTACGCGGAGTCGCACCTCAAGCTCAACGAGAGCGACAACCCCGACTTCCTCGGGATCACCACCGAGACCGCACTCCCGGGGAAACCCGCGAGGACCGACTCCGACCTCGTCAAGGCGTACCGGTTCTTCCGGGAAAAGATCTCGCAGTTCCGCAGCCTGCATGGGATGGACGCGGCCAACGTCCTCGAGAAATGGGTGAGCTACATCCAGCACCGGGCGCAGCTCGCCGTGGTCGAGACCCCGACCGAGGCAGACGCCTACGTGATCTTCGAGACTCTCAACAACCGAGGCGCCGACCTGACCACCGCGGACCTCCTGAAAAACCATCTCTTCGGAGCCGCCGGCGAGCAGCAGAACCTCAACGCGGTGCGGAACAACTGGCACCAGTCACTCGGGACGCTCCAGCTCGGGGCAGCCGATGCGAAGTTCACCAAGTTCCTGCGCCATTACTGGAGCTCGAAGGTCGGCAAGATCACCGAGCGCGATCTATACGCGGAGATGCGCAAGGAGGTGACCCACCGACAGGAGGCGCTGCACTTCTCGGAGAACCTCCTGTCAGCCGCACACGCCTACACCGCGCTCTCCAACCCGGAGAGCGACTTCTGGGCGACCAAGTGCAGCGGCAATGGTCACCGTCCCGCTCTCGACACACTCGCCATGTTCGACCTGGTTCCCAACAAGATCCTCCTGCTGGCGGCAGTCGAGCACTTCCACTCCCACGAGCTCGAGAAGCTCCTCCGGGCCATGGTGAACTGGTCAGTGCGCGGCATGATTATGAGCATGATGAACCGCGGCCGCTTCGAGGACCAGTACTCTCAGATCGCGGTCGCCATCCGGAAGGGCGAGGTCACCACCACCGCGCAGGTCCGACTGCGCGTCGAGGACCTCATCCCCTCTGACACAGACTTTAGGGAGCAGTTCGCGCTCGCCACGGTCGGAAGAAGCGATTCCAAGCTTGCCCGGTACTACCTGAGCGCCCTGGAGACGACAAGGCGAAAGGAGTCCCAGCCGGAGTTCGTCCCCAACAGCAACCCGAGCCAGGTCAACCTGGAGCACGTGTTCCCGCAGAACGCCAAGGAAACCGACTGGGAGGACTTCATCAAGAAGAGCGGGGACAAGCAGGACGCCGCCAGCTGGGTCTACCGCATTGGCAACATGGTGCTTTTGCAGACTGGAGTGAACTCTAAGATCGGGAACAAGTCGTTCGCCGAGAAGGTCGAGGTCTTCAAGGCGTCAGGCTTCGAGCTGACCAGAAAGATCGGCGAGAAGAACGAGTGGACTCCGGACAGCATCCGGCTCCGGCAGACCGTCCTTGCCGGACTCGCGGTCAAGACCTGGCCGCGCTGAACTAGGGCAGGCACGGAGAATCCATTCCTCAACCGGCTCAAACGCCAAAGGACGTGAATGTCAGCCGGTCGAGGCTGAAGCGCGACTTCCCTCGCCTGCCCTTCTACTACATCCTCTCGGATATAAAAATAGTGCTGATGCTGCAACCGTTAACAGCCGTAGCCTCAGCAATCCCCGTGGCACCACAGCAATGTGGGTGCGTGACCACCTCGTTGGACTCTGGGACGACGAAAACGTCATCTCCTGGTATCCGTGCGATGGTCGCCCAGCCTTTCGCCAGCTCAGCTGGCCACGGTATGTGTGCCGCAGTTTCTTGCTGCCGCCCACCCAGCACCTCGTCGACGGCGGCTACCTCTCAGTTGCCCTACTCGACTCCTCCGCACGCGACCACCATCGGACCGGTCAGGGCCAGTGGCGCCTGGCAGAGCAAGGAACATTCCGGCTTCACTGAGACGCCTTCACGATCTACCTCGACCGCCGCCAGGTCACCCTGCCCGAGCGGTTAGACCAGCCGAGCCCGGATCGAGCCACCTGCCATGGCCCCCTTACACGGTCGCTTGTTTTCCACCCACCCCAGTGCCACCTATGCCCGGACCGGCCCACCTGCACCCGAGACCGCTCAGCGCGCACGGTGAACTTCCTCCCCCGCCACCCGCACGAACTCCAGGCCCTCAATCACTAGAACTCTAAGTGGCATTCAACGCTATCCGGTTGCTCACTATCAGATCCCTGACCCTCTCGCCGAAAAATCAATATGCCGCCAACAACCTCGATGATTTTCGGCCGACACTCTCTGTAACGAAAGAGCTCTCATCGATGTAGCGTGTGGGTTTTCACTTTGCAATGCAGCGAATCCAGGCTTCACTCTGAATGAAAACGGAACGAAAAGTTCCGAGACTTAGGGCAGCCTTCACGCGCACCGCACGGCACTCGAATGAAATAACCCATACGAGGTGTCGCTTCACTTTCCGCGAGCATCACCCTCCGGACCAGCAGTTTTAGGGTAGCGGTCGAGGGAATCTTCCCCTCCGAATTTCCTCGACTGGCACCTGGGCACAAAGTCAGACTGTTCGCGAAGTGCACTGCGACTTGGCGTGTTGCTGCGCGAACATGGTTGCGCATGCCGCAATGGCGGATCGGATCCAGGGGGCTTGAATTTGTAAAATCAAAAACTGTGACACACAGCTACGTATAGCTGTTTGCGAGAACGTCTCGTTCCAAAGCGGTATGACTCGGATGGTGTCAGAGTTACCCCGTCATGGTCGTTCCTCTTCCCTTTGGCTCGCTACAGCCAAGGGGGAGGGGTAGTTGGGCTCCGCTGTCACCTGCTACGTGGCAACCGCATGAGCCCAAGGAAAGGAGCAACGTGCACAATCCGCTTGACGACGATCACTGCTGCACCTCGACGAGCCTGCGGGATGAGGGCCAGAGCACGTCTGGTGGTCAGAGTAACGAGGGCCCCTCGAGGGGGCGTATAACTCCGGCCGCAATCACGGCAGTTGCCACCCTGGTAACTGCCCTGGCTGCACTGATCACGGCCTTCCGGTAGCAGGCAGCTGTACTGCAAATAGTAGGGACGCGCTGTCAAGTCGTGTGTGAGTTGTCGCCGGCTGACCATCTGGGATCACCTTCAGCGGCTTGTCAGGAGTCGCACAACTTCCGAGCACGTTGACCCTCTCGGCATCAGTGGATTGAGGGCATGAAGCGCTTCAGTGCTAATTGGAGGCTCGATTCCCTGAGCGAATCAAGTCATGGCCCGCCCGTCCCCTTACCCTGCCGAGCTTCGCGAGTGCGCGGTACGCATGGTCGCGGAGATTATTCACAGCCACCCCACCGGGCGGGCCGTTATGAAGGCGGTCGCCGCGGACCTGAGCATCGAGGCCGCGGCTCACCGCAGAGTGGGCCGACTGGTTCAACAACCAGCTGCTTCACACCGCCATCGGAGACATCCCGCCCCATGAACACGAGACCAACTACTACGCTCCACAGAGGTGGGCAGGGTTGATAGCCGTACGGCTTCCGGCTGTCGACCCTGCCCTGAGGTACAGGGGCCGTTGCATGATCGCGGTCCGTCCGGAATGTCGCGCTGGTCCGGCCTTGGAGCGGGCGTCCCGGTTCGGGCAGTGGGCAAACGCAGTGCAGGCACGGCCTCGGTGATCATGTGAGTGTCGAAGTCCCATGAACACCTGGCGAGTCCGTGCCTGCACCTGCATCTTCCCTTATGCCCACCGCGCTGGACCAATTGGGCCGGGCTGCCGCGCCGGTCCCGCTGGCGGACGCGGTCGCGCTGTCCGGTTTCCTGGATCTGGTGCCCGACCCGCGAGGCGTCCGTGGCCGCCGCTACCGGCTGTCCGCCCTGGTCGCCGCGGCCGCGGCGAGTGTCCTGGCCGGCGCCCGCTCGCTCACCGCCATCACGGAATGGAGCTCTTGTCGGCGACCTGGCGCTGGGCCAGGACGTGACCGGTGTGGTCCATCGCGGCGAGCAGAGTGACGTGCCCGGTGACGTGGGTGCGCGAGCCGCGCAGGGCCTTGCCGTCAACAGCGATCGCCCGCAGTCCGGGGCCGGCCGGGGTGGCGCGGGCGGTGAGGAAGGCACCGATCGCCCGGTCCAGGGCGTCACCGTCGAGCTGGACGAGGAGACGGCGCAGGGTGTGGGGGTGCGGGACGGACACGGTGCCGGAGAGCGGGTCGGTGGGGAAGCCGAGAACCCGGCAGGCCCACGCGGGGATGTCGCTGATACGAGATCCCCGCCTTTCGGCCCCTGCTGGACAGCGTCGACCTGGCCGGCACGGTCATCACCGCGGACGCGCTGCACACCCAGCACGCTCACGGCACCTACCTCCGCGAGCGCGGTGCCCACTACATCGCCCAGGTCAAGGCCAACCATCCCGGCCTCTTCGACCGAGTCCGCCGCCTGCCCTGGCGCGAGATCACGCTCGACCACTACGACCGTACCCGGGCCCACCACCGCCTGGAGATCCGGCGGCTGAAGACCGCCGCCTTCGCCCACCTCGACTACCCCGATGCCCGCCAGGCCCTTCAAGTCGTACGCTGGAGAAAGGACTTCACCAGCGGCAAGCTCACCATCGAGCGTGTCTACCTGGTCACCAGCCTGCCGCCCGGCGCGGTTACCGGCGCCCAGCTCGCGGACTGGATCAGAGGCCACTGGAAGATCGAAAACCTTCTGCACCACGTCCGCGACCGCACGTTCCGCGAGGACGACTCCAAGATCCATGCCGGCCATCTCCCGCGCATCATGGCCGGCCTGCGCAACCTCGCTATCGGCGTCCACCGGCAGGACGGCCACACCAACATCGCCGCCGCCCTACGTCGCACCGCCCGCGACTGGCGAAGGCCCCTGGCCGCCCTCGGCATCACCGGATGAATCCGGACAGACCTCGATCATGCAAGGGACCCTGCCCTGAGGTAGCGGCTTTACCAGTCCAGGTCAGCGCTGGCGAGGATGTCGCCAACGTCGTCCTTCTCTTCCTCCGGCGGCGTCCTTAGCCCCTCAAGGACGAGGTTCGAAATGATCGTGTCAAGGTCCTGGTCGGACTGACGATTTATAAGGGTCTGCAGGTGGGCCAGGCCAGCGTTCGCGTACTCCTCGAAAATGAGGACCCGCTCGGGCTGGCGGTCCGCGCTGAGGATCTTCGGGTCGTCGGGGCACTCGACGGCTCCGAGCATGTCGAGAAGCACCTCCCCGTAGTCCCGGCTCTCCATCAGCGCGAGGCGGATCGGCTCGTCAGCCTGGTCGAACGGCTTGCGCTCGCCTCGGCGGCGGCCTAGCAGCGCGGCGAACATCATCGCCTCGACCATAGTCGCGAACGTCCCGGTCTTTCTGTCGGTGAGCTTACCGAGCAGGTCGTCATGCTCTTGGGGCCGGCGGAATCGGTCCGTGTAGGCCATCAGAAGGTCACCTTCTCCAGAACAGTGTGCTCGAAGTCGCCGTGTGACACGTACGGAACCTCACGGTTGCTGATCACGATCGTCTCTTCGCCCGCCGACTGGTTCGGCGTGTAAGAGCGCAGTACGTACATTTGATTGGCGGCTTGCTGGAGGTTCTCCAGAACTTTGCCCCGCGCCTGCGACTGCGAGAGCAGGGTGACGATTTGGGATGTCAGCGCCGGCAGAGCCTTGGAGATCTCTTCCTGATAGGTCAGGTCGAGACTGCCGAAGGGGGCATCCATGACGACCGGGTAGACACCGCCGCTGCTGGTCTCGATAGTCGCCTCCCCTCTGTTCTTCTTTCGGGCACTGATGTTCCTGGCAACCTCGGAGACCGCGCCGACGAAGCTGAGGCCGAGGATCTGGTTCTCACCGGTGGAGCGGATGGCCACTCCGCTCGCGGTGTGCAGCTCCAGCTCGAAGTCGTCGTTCAGCTCGGGTACGTAGCTCTTGATGAAGATCCGGGAGAAGACCTCCTTGACCTTCTTGTCAAGCTGGTCGCGGACCTCCTCAGTCTTGATCTCGAGGATCTCCTTCAGCGCGGCACGCACCTTCTCGACGAGCTCGACCTGTTTCTGAACCTTGCGGGCCTTCTCGCTCTTGACCTCAGCATTCCGGTACTGACGGCCTGTAGCCTCTGCCTCCTGCTTGATCGAGGCGACCTTGTTCTCAGCCTCCTTGTGCGCGACGCGGGCGTCGGTCTCCTTGGAGGCGTAGTTCTTTCGGCGCTCGATGAGGCGCTGGACGTTTTGGATGTTCACCCCCTCCAGCTGCCGATCAACATCGGAGCGTTCCGCTTCCAGCTCGCTGATCTCGGCGTCTGCCTTCTGAATGTCGGAAGCGTTGAGGGTGAGTTGCTCCAGGATCTCCTGGCGCCTCTCCTCCAGGTTCTTCATCTTGCCGCTGACCCGCATCCAGCTCTCCTGGACGTCCTCGAGACCGGCGTTGTACTTGCGCTTGTCCAGCTCCTCGTACTCCTGGCTCCCCGCGCGGACCTCACGGCCGCACATGCACAGCTGGGCTTCGAGAATGTCCTCAATGAAGCTGCGCTGGATGCCTGCGGGCAGCTGGCGGCGCTCTCGCATCGCGTCCGCGAGCTCAATCACCTTGGTGTCGATCCCGCTGGTCAGAGCCAGGAAGCCGTGCCGCGAGAGCAGCTCGCGCTTGCGGCTCTTGTACTCCATGTGCCGGTCGTGCGCGGCCTTGATCTGGCGGGTCAGCGAGTCCCGCTTCTTCTGGAGCGGCTCCGCCTCCCTGTTCTGGAGCAGGGCGCGGTCGATGGACTGGACTTCCTTCTGGAAGGCGCTGATCTCGCCGGAGAGGCGCAGCATCTCTGCCACCTCTTCCTTCTCACGGGTGGCGAGGTGGTCCATATGGTCGGACAGCTGCTTCAGCCTGCTGTCCTCCTTAGAGTCGATCTCGCTGGCGAGCTTTCGGGAGACCTTCGGCAGGTCCTCCAGAGCACGCTCGATGGCCTCCAAGTCCAGCAGGGTCTTGATGGCCTTCTGGACCTCCTGGTTCTTGCCTTCGCCTTCCCGCTTCAGGTCGCCGGAGAACATCTTCTCCATGCGCTCACCGTTGAAGAAGAAGAACTGCCGCAGGCCCTGGGGCAGGATCTTCTCGATCCGGTCCTGGCCGTTGAGGATGCTCTGGGCTTCGCCGTCCGTCCCGATCTCCGTGACCGTCAGTTCAGGCTCGACGGGCTCCTGCTCCGCCTTCTCCTTGATAAGGGTGACGTGCCGGACCACGGAGAACCGGGTCCCGTCATGCTCGAAGTCCAGCCGAACCGAGGCCGTGATGTCCTCCCCGAACGCCGTGTCCGCCCATGCTTTGTCGTGAATGACGCGATGTTGCTGTTCCACGTCTTCCGAGAAGGTGCCGTAGAGGGCCCAGGCGAACGCGTTGAGCAGGGTGGTCTTGCCGGCACCGTTGTTACCGAAAATGAGGACGGCGGGCTTGCCCTCCTCCACAGACAAGTCGAGAACCTGCTCACCATAGAAGGCTCGGAAGTTCTTCAGCGTTAGCTTGAGCAGCTTCACTTGGTCAGCTCCCTCACGGTGTCGACGATCTTCGGGACGACCTTGGTCGTCTCCCTGATGTGGATGTTCTCGGTCTCCAGGTTGATGACCTTCTGGACGAGGATCTTGGCTTCCCGCGGCAGCTCGTTCAGGACGTCGCGCACCGTTCGTGCGGGAGGCTGGCCGGCTGTTTCGTCGCTCACGGGTTACTCCTGGTTCGAGGTAGCGGGTGCGGAAGGAATGGGGTACTGCAGTGGGGGGCTCAGGTGTCGAAGAGGCCGTAGCGCTCGCGCACAGGGCGGAGAACATTGAGGGTGTCCCCCTCGTTGTCAGCGAGGTAGGCGAACTCTTCGACGCGAGCCAGCTCGCGACGGAGCAGGCTGCGTTCGGTCTCGTACTGAATCGCGTCCCCACCCGCAGGCGGCACGACGACGAAGTCGATGATGTCAGCGCGCTCCTTGCCGGGCGCCTTGCGTAGGACGCGGCCGCGGCGCTGGACGAACTGGCGGGGGTTGGAGGAACTGGACAAGAGGTAGGCGGTCCGAGAAGCCGGGACGTCCACGCCTTCGTCCAGGCAGCGCATGGAGGAGATGACCTGGAGGTCGTTGTTCTCGAAGCGGCGCAGGATGTCCAGGCGGGCCGAGCGCTTCGTCTCCGAGGTGTAGCGGGCAGCGGGCATGTGTAGCTCGTTGCCGACCATCTCCATGACCTGGTCAATCTGGCGCGGGCCGTCGGTGCCGTATTCGTAGAGAAGGGGGTGCTTGCCCTCGGCGCAGTAGATCAGCTGGTGGCTGGTGTCCCGGCGCCTCTCGATCTCCGCGTGGAGGATCTCCAGCTTGCCGCGGGCGTGGCCGATGATGTCGGCGCGCTTCTTCAGAAGTCGGCCGAGCGGGCTGTCCCGGTCGGCGGTCTCTCTCAGGTCTGTGCCGGCCGCGATCAGGCGGGCGATCTTCGCGCTGGTCTCTGCGTACAGCTCGGCTTCTTCGTCGTCCAACTCCACAAGGATGGGCGTGTACGTGTAGCGACACAAGGCGCCGCGGCGGATGGCTTCGCCGATTCCCATCTCGAAGACGACTCGGTCGAAGTAGTCGGTGAGGGCGTCGGTGCCCTCCTCATCGAACCAGCGTTCCGGGGTGGCGGAGAGGCCGAGGCGGTACTGGGCCTTCTCTGGGAGGCGTGTACGCAAATGCGCGGCGCCGAGGTTGTGGGCCTCGTCCGCGATGAGGAGGAGGTGTCCCCGGTAGGAGCTGAGCAGGTTCTGGAAGGCATCGCCGCCGAAGGTGGCGTTGGTGGTGACGATGAGGCCGCCTCGAGTACCGCCGAGGGCGATGTTCTGGAGCAGGCTGTGAGCGCGCGGGGACCATTTGCTGGTCGCCTCGTAGGCACGCAACGGTGTCACGCCGAACCACTCGATGTCCTTGGCCCATTGGTCGACCAGATGTTGATACGGGGCCACGACAACAGTGAGGAGTGAGGCGGAGGAATCGTTCTTCCGAAGGAGCGTGCCGAGCTGGGAGGCAGCGGAAAGTGCGGTCAGGGTCTTGCCTGTGCCTGTGGCCATGCGGAGGATGCCTCGGCACTGGTTGCGGAACCAGTTCTGAACAGCCTCCTTCTGGTAATCGCGAACCTTCAGGCTGGGCGGGATCGCAAGCGTGCCAGGAGGAGGCAGCGGCGTGGTGCGGATGGGGGTTCCGCCGGTCGGGAGCTCGTCCAGCTCGTACTGGTCGGCGGTGGCCCGGGCACTGCGCTCGACGATCACCTGGGCGGCCTCGGTGAACGGGATAACGCGCAGCATCTGTGTGCGGTTCTCCCAGAGGTCATCGAAGTCCTTGCTTATGCGCGCGGCCCGGCGTGCATCGCTCGGGTCCCAGCTCCGGTAGACCTCGATCGCCTCGAAGTTGCCGACGAGACCGGAGCGGGTCTCGTTGGCGCTGCCTTTGAAGGCGATGACATCTCGGCCGTCCCGGAAGACACCGATCTTCTCGTGGTACATGCCAACACGGCCACGCTCTTCGACATAGGCCAGCTTGAAATCGACTCGGTTCTCGGCGACCAGTTGTCCGAGCTTGCCGAGGCCACGGGCTGCTCGCGCATCCTCGACCGCCTGCTCCAGGTCGCGGAGGGCAGCCCGCTGGAGGACTTCGCGCAGCTCGTAGCCGTCCTCAATATCCTTAATGTCGGCCGGGTCAAGGTAGGGGGAGGCGATGATCCGCATGGTGCCGCCGCGCGCGGTGAACTCGTCGATTCCCTGCCCGAGCGTGGCGATCACGGACGCAGCGAAGTAGCCAACGGCCCGGTCGTAGGCGGTGGAGGCGGCAAGGGCTGGCAGATAGAAGTCCTCGACAAGGTTGTTGCGGTCGCTGCGGTAATCGGACTCCGCGCCGCAGTCGCGGAGGAAAGGGGAAGCTGCCATCAGATCAACCCCAAGTGGTCCATGAGGTCGTCC
Organism: Streptomyces sp. NPDC088812; assembly: GCF_044750285.1. Lineage (NCBI taxonomy): Bacteria > Bacillati > Actinomycetota > Actinomycetes > Kitasatosporales > Streptomycetaceae > Streptomyces > Streptomyces sp. NPDC088812. The sequence continues at coordinate 120,167 of NZ_JBIVJP010000002.1, forward strand.
ACATCGGGGGCCTCGTCGACGGGGCGGGGCTGCTCCTCGGCCGACGCGTCGGCCTCAGAGGTGCGGGCTGCGGGGACAGCTGCTTCCTCGGAGCCAGTGTCCAGGTCTTCTTCACCTATACGGCGGACGATCCCTCCGCGTGCGGTGAACGGCACCATGGACATGGCGGCCCGCAGGCTGGACTCCTTGATGTCGAAGTCTCGGCGGAGAAGCGCCACCACCTTGCCTGCCTCAACCTGGCCGCCGTGCGCATCGACCACGTCAGAAATCAGTTCCTTGATCGGCTTGTACACCGGGAGGTGCCACGCGGTCAGCGCCCACTGGTTCCGCTGGCTCCGGCTGAAGCGGGCATCCCCTTCGATCTGCTGCCGGAGATACTGGATCCCGATGGTGACGCCCGTGCGCTCCTTCAGCTCCTCGACAGTCAGCGGGGTGTCCGCCTCATGCAAGGCGGCCTCCACCTTGTCGAGGCGCTCGCGCTCACGCTGAAGCCCGCCGTGCGAGCCGACGCCGCCGACAGCCTCGGTGGTCGAGGCAGACGCTTCTTCTTCTCGGGAGGAAAGTCCCTGGGCCGGGATTGCTGCAGCGGATGATGTAGTTGTGTCGGAACCATCCTGGAGGCACCAGGCTCCCCTGGCCGTGATCGCGAAGCGCGCATCCGCGAAGAGCGCCTCTGTCACTTCTCCCTGTGGCACGACTCCGTCCAGTGCACCCTTGATGAGCGAGGTGCTCATGCCCTCAGCGCACCTTTCGAGGAGCTGCGCGATGAGATCTCCGGGCGACGCCTCCAGACCCGCTTCGCCGGCATCCGCCAGCGTGCGTGCAAGCGGAATGGATCCGTCACTCTCTGCTTCCCTGTTTTTGACTTCCTCGGTCGCACTCGAAGGGCTGTTACCCTCCGTAGCATTCGACTCCGCCGAGGTTCCTTCGCCTCGCGCTGCCCGACGCCGCTCGGAATCGGTGGAGCGATCCGGCACAACCCAGCCCTTGCCCACCGTGAAGGTGGCGTCGCGGAGCATGCGCGAGACCACTCCAAGCTCCCCGTCCGCCGTCTCCGCCTCACCAAGAAGGTCACCGAGAGTAAGAATGCTCTCGCCGTTTTTATTCACTAGCAGGAGTGCAGACAGCTGCTCGACCAGCTCGGACAGCCCGCGAGAGACGACAGCGGTCTCAGTCGGCTGGGGCTTGGTACGAGTCAACGAGATCTGGTTGCCCTCACAGTCAAGACCGCAGTGGATCAGCCACTGACGCAGGGTGTCGAGATCGCTGGGTACAGGCACCTGGCGTGCGTCGAGAAGAGCGGAGGCTGCCGACAGGCTCATCACCTCATCGACATCAAGATCAAGGGCTCTCAACGTGGCGGCGCCACACTCTTCCAGATCATCCAAGAAGATCCACTCTCCGGTCGGGGACGCAGAGGTGGTCGCGTCCAGCCAGCGCATGCCGGTGAACAGGCGCAGGACGGTTAGCGTGTCCCCAATGTTCTCGCCAAGCCAGGCGTGGCGGTTCAGAAACGAATTGACGAGGCAAGGTTTCCGCAGGTCAAGCTCCGCGTGCTCTATCCAGGCACGGAGTATCGAATCCCCCTCGACACTGCGGTTGAACTCGTCCATGAGGAAGTTTCGGCACTGCCGCGCAGTCTCCCGAAGAAGGTCATGCTGAGAAGCAAGCTCGCCCAGCGGAACCGGAGCCTCTGCGCAGAAGTGCTGCAGGACGAGGTCCCGGTTGAAGTTGCTGAGCCCCTTGTACCAACGGTCGAATGCGTTCATGGCCTTCAGAGGTAGGGGTGGACGATGGTCAGCGCGCTAGGAGCAGCGCCTCATCACACGCGGCGATCGGGTTGCCGGTCACCGCGCGTTAAAGGCGTCATTGGGCTGTTCGTTCCAGCACACCCCTGTGCCTCATCCTCCCTCCTGGTACACCAGCGACAGCGCTGATGCTTCCAACGGTACGGACGACGCCTTGAACTGATCCATGGTTCCCTGAACTGCAGCAGACGCGGAACGGCGGCCGCGGTCCTACAACCTCACGCCCGCCTCCATGTAGCGAATACGGCTCCAGATCGGGTCCAGTCTGCCTGGACTGGTGCATGAGTCTCTGCTCTCGGCAACGTGTGAAAAACGAGTTTCTGGATCACTTTCCGGGCTCTGTCGCTGTTTTGGGGGTGTCACCCGGTTGATCATGGTGACAGGAGGATGCGGCGTCGCAGGTGCTGTGGATGACATAGGCCGACCTCCATATTCTGGGCGCTAAGGGCCTAGCCGCCGAGACTCGCCAGCCACTCTGACTCGTGGTACCTCGTCGAGGCCGACAGGGTGCTGACCGGGGACGGTTTGCCTGATGGTCCTGGGCCAGCCTCGGGATGACCGTAAGGCTGGCTCGACCGCAAGCGCATCCGCAAGTCGGGACTCAGCCGCTACGAGACCGATATCCGGTTCCACTTGAAGCCCCGGATCGGCCACCACCGTCTCGACCGCCTGCGCGTGAGCCATCTCAGCGAGATGTTCACGGCCATAGCCGACGGTAACGCCGAGATCCTGGAGCAGAACGCCCAGCGCCGGGCTGCGGTGGAGGAGTTGGCCACCGTGCCGTGGAAGGGGGCGGGCAACCGCGCCCGCCGCAAGGTGATGAAGACAGCGATCGATGCCATGCCGCCGTTCCGGCGTGTGACCGGTCCGGCTACCCGGCTGCGTATCAAGGCGACGCTGCGGTCTGCGTTGAACGACGCGATCGGCCAGCAGATCCTCACCTTCAACCCGGCGGCCCACGTCGAACTCGACCCCGTGCGCAAGCCGAAGGCCCTGGTGTGGACCGACGCGCGGGTCGCCAGGTGGGAGCAGACGGGCGAGAAGCCCTCCCCCGTGATGGTCTGGACGCCCGAACAGACCGGCGCGTTCCTCGACTTCCTCGCGGAGGACCGCCTGTACGCGATGTGGCACCTGATCGCCCTTCCGCGGCTTGCGGCGGGGCGAGGCATGGGCGCAGCCCTGGTCGGAGACCAACCTCGATGACCACTCCCTGACCGTCTCCGCCCAGCTCGTCCAGGACGGGTGGGAAGTCGAGACCTCTGAGCCCAAGACGGACAGCGGCTTCCGCGTGGTCGCGCTCGACGACGACACCGTCAACGTCCTGAAGCGGCACCGCGAACAGCAGGACGCGGACCGCGAGGAGTGGGGATCAGCCTGGGTCGAGACCGGCATGGTCTTCACCCAGGAAGGCGGCTCCTGGCTCCATCCCGGGAAGCTTACCGACCTCTTCGAGCGCCTCGTCGCCGCCTCCGGCCTCCCGCCGATCCGGCTGCACGACCTCCGTCACGGGGCGGCCACGCTCATGCTCGCGGCCGGCATCGACGTGAAGATCGTGTCGGACACACTCGGGCACAGCGACACCCGCATCACGCGGGACATTTACCAGAGCGTCCTGCCGCAGGTCGGCAAGAACGCGGCCGAGGCCACCGCCAGACTGGTCCCGCTTCAGCGGAAGACCGAGGCGGAGGAGGCCCGCAAGGTCGCCAAGAAGGCGGCGGCCAAGGCGAAAGCCGAGGCCAGGGCCAAGAGGAAGGGCAAGCGGAAGAAGCCCAAGAAGTAGGGCACCGGACCGCTCCGCTCACGCATCGCTCACGCAAGCCATCTCGCGGCACCCCCGCCGTGTGACGCGTCATGCCACGAGCAACACAAAAGGCCAGGTCACGGGCTATTTGACCTGGCCTTCGCCGGAGCCGCCTTCGGGATTCGAACCCGAGACCTACGCATTACGAGACCGTGAGCGATCACGTTGCCGAGTGACGCGTCGTGCTGCCGGATGAGGTCGCGCCTGCTCAGAGCACATACGGCCGGTTGGGCCGTGATTCCTCGTACTGCGCTGTCCAAAGGCGTCCGGCCACCAGGCGGCCACCGAACCGGCTTCCGCAGGGACCGGACGACGATTTCCAGAGCTTGTTGCTTCCCCACAAGCACCCCGCAGGCACGCGCCATCAGCTTGATCGCCCCCACTCAAAGCCGGCTCGTCCTACGAAGTCCGCACCGCTCGCGTCAGCGCCCCCAGTCCTTCAACGGCTCGGTGCCCAGATCAATCCCCACTGGAGCAGGCAGCCCTCCACGGTGGCGGGCGGTCCCCCCGGGGGGGCAGGGCGCTGCTCGAAGTGCCAGCCGGCCGCGGCAGCCATCTTGGTGTAGTAGGTGAGGACGTCGTCGGATTTACCGGGTAACGCGTACAGGCGGTCCGCGTGCAGCCATGGCGCTCCGCTGCTGTCGTCGTCGCATCCGGTGGTCACGTCACACAGGGTGGGTCGTACGGCAGTTGGAAAAGATATCGGCTCCATTGCTGTCGGCTCAGGGCGCCGGAGCTCCCGGCGCAGATACGGCTGATGGCGGACTCGACGTTCAGGTCCCAGAGCGTGGCCACGCCGTCGTCGGTGGTGGCGGCCAGGGTGTGACCGTCCGGGCTGAACGCGAGAACGGCGACGAATCCGGTCTCCACGGTCAGCGATCGGCCGATGGGGGTGGGGTGGTCGGGATCGGTGACGTTCCACAGGTTGATGGTGCCGTTGTCCGTGTGGCCGGCCGCTGCGAGGGTGTGCCCGTCCGGGCTGAACGCCACCGACCACAGGCTGCCGCCGGGTACTGTCAAGGAACTGCCCCTGCGCGTGAGGTGGTTGGGGTCGGTGGCGTTCCACAGGGTGACGGTGCCGCGGCTGTTCCCGGTGGCGAGCGTGCGACCGTCCGGGCTGAACGCCACCCAGGTACCGGTGGCGGTCGGCTGGTCGATCGGCTCCCCGATGCGGACCCCGGGGTCCGTTGTACTCCACAGTCCGACGGCGCCGTTGCTGCCGTCGCCGCCGGCCGCCAGCATCGTGCCGTCGCGGCTGAAGGCCAGGGACAGGACGGACCGCGTGTCGGAATTGGAGATGCCGGGCTGGGCGACGGGGTGTGCGGGGTCGCTGACGTCCCACAGGGCGATGCTGCCCCGCTCGGGGTCGTCGCCGGCCGCTGCCAGGGTGTGGCCGTCGGGGCTGAACGCCAGGGAGAAGATGGGCCCGTCCGCCCCGGTGAGGGTCTCACGGAGGCGAACGGGATGGCTGGGGTCGGAGGTGTTCCACAGCGTGACGGTACCGCCCCCGTCGCCTGCGGCCAGGGTGCTCCCGTCCGGGCTGAACGCCACGGCGTCGACCGGGTCCTCGGGGCCGGTGAGCGGATCGCCGCGGGGGGCGGGGTGGTCGGGGTCGGCGGTGTTCCACAGCGAGACGGTGTTGTTCTGGTTTCCGGCGGCCAGGGTGCGCCCGTCCGGGCTGAACGCCACGGATGCCACATTGCCGCCGGCGCCGACGATCCGGGTCGGCGGCAGGTTCCACAGATCGACGTTGCCGTCGCTGTTCCCGGCGGCGAGGGTGCGGCTGTCCGGGCTGAACACCACGTCGGTCACCGCTTCGCCGGGACCCGTCAGCGGCCGGCCCAGAGGGCCGATGGCACCGGGGTGGGAGACGTTCCACAGATAGATGCCGTGGTCGGCGCTGCCGGCCGCCAGGGTGTGCCCGTCCGGGCTGAACGCCACCGACATGACGGGCTGCGCGGGACCTGTCAACGGCTTGCCCAGGGGGACGGGGCGGCCGGGGTCCGAAAACTTCCACAGGTGGACCTTGCTGTCGCTGGATCCGGCGGCCAGGGTGCGGCTGTCGGGGCTGAACGCCAGGAAGTTGACGCGATGCCCCGCCTTCAGGGAGCGGCCGCGGCCGGGGTGGGCCGGGTCGGTGGTGTTCCACAGCCTAATGGTGCCGGCGTCGTCGTCGCATGCGGCGGCCAGGGTGTGCCCGTCGGGGCTGAAGGCGATGCGATGGGAGAAGACGTCGGGGCAGTCGAGGGTCAGGGGCGCTCGCGCGGGGTCGACGTCGTGGGGGCGGGTGACGTTCCACAGGCTGACCAGCCCGGTGTGCCGTCCGGCGGCCAGAGTACGGCCGTCGGGGCTGAACGCCAGCGATTCGACGGAAGCCATGGCGTCCCAGTCCTTGACGGCGGGACTCTTCAGCCGGCCGAGCAGGTCCGGGTGGCTGGGGCTGGTCAGGCTCCACAGGTCGACGAATCCGCCGGAACCGGCGTCGCCTTTATCGCTGGTGTGGCCGCCGACGGCCAGCACCCGGCCGTCCGGGCTGAACGCGAGCGAGAGGATCGAGTCCACGGAACGGTCGACGGGCACGGGTTTGCCCAGCGCCACCGGACGGCTGGGATCGGAGACGTCCCACAGCCGGACGAGGTTCTGATAGACGTTCCCGGCGGCCAGCATGTGCCCGTCGGGGCTGTAGGCCACGGTGTACACCGCGCCGGGCGGGCCGGGAAGCCGGGTGGCCAGCGGTGTGTTCTCGGTCGAGATGAGCCGGGAGGCCGCCTCCGGGGTCGGGTCCATGCGGTAGGAGGTCAGCGCGAGTTGAGCGGACAGCGAGGGATCGGTCGGCGCCAGTTGCACGGACGCGGATGTGACGGCGGCGTTGATGGCCTGGTTGCGGGCTTGCAGGGCCTGGGCGGCGGCTTCCCGGGCGTGGGACTCCTGCCGGAAGGCGAACACCGCGGCCAGCGAGGCGACCACGGCCAGGGCGGTGATGGCGGCGACGGCGGCGCGTCGGAGCCGTTGCCCGCGCCGCTGGTGGTGGCGGGAGGCTGCCAGGAATGCCCGGGCGGCGTCGCTGAGTTCCGGCCCGTGCGTCTCGGCCCAGGCGAGGGCGGCCTCCAGGCGGTTGCCACGGTACAGCGCGGCCGTTTCCCGGCCGGCCTGTTCCCAGAGCTTGGCCGCCTCCTCCAGATCCTGTCGTACGAGGTTCCCGTTGCGGTCGTGCTCGATCCAGTCCCGCAGCCGGGGCCAGGCGCGGATGAGCACCTCATGAGTCATCACCACCGTGTCGTCCTGGTCCCGGATCAGCAGCCGGCCACGGGTGAAGTCGTCCAGGACGCTCTTGGCCGATTCCCGGTCCGGCGCGTGACGCAGCAGCTCGTCGTACCGGACGCGGCGGCGGCTGTCGTCGGCGTCGCGTCCCACGATGACGAGCCGCAGGAACACCCACCGTGCGGCCTCGCGGCAGGGCTGCGGCAGGGTGTCGTAGAGCCTGTTCGCCGTGGTGGCGATGGCGCCCTGGATGCCGCCGGTGACGCGGTATCCGTCCACGGTGAGCGTGTGGCCGTGGCGCTGCTGCCAGGTGGCCCGCAGCGCGTGTGCGAGCAGCGGCAGCCGGCCCGTGGTGCTCGTACCGACCGGTCCCCCGACCGCGCCCAGGTCCGCCAGCAGCACCTCTACCAGGCCGTCTTCAACGTCGAGTCCCACGTTGGCGGCCGGGCGGCGGATCGCCTCCTTGAGTTCGTCCTCCGTCATCGGCTCCAGCAAGACCGGTCCGGCCCGGAGCGCCGCCCGGAGCTGCGGATGGGCCGTGCACGCGGCATAGAAGTCCGCGCGCACTCCCAGCACCACGACCGCACCGCTCGCGGGCCGGGCCAGACGGTCCAGTACGTCGATGAACCACTGTTGTTCGGTCTCGTCGCCGCAGGCCGTGAAGACCTCCTCGAACTGGTCGACCACGACGACCAGGCCCGCGGAGGGGGGCTCCCCGGTGGGCGCCGGATCGGCGGCTCCGGTGATCTCGCGCAGCTCGGCAAGGCACTGTGCGGGATCGGCCCGCCACTTCGGTGCCGTGCGCCGGGCGGTCTCGGCGTCGAGCCCGGCGGCGGCCGCCAGTGCCAGGGCCGGGGACGCCGTCGGGGTCAGCAGCAGCCGGGGCCAGGTGCTCGAACCCGCCACCGGAAGCCGGCCGTCTTCCAGGGCCGGCAGCACTCCGGCCGCGAGCAGGGACGACTTCCCGGCCCCCGAGGGGCCGATCAGCACCAGCGGGCCGCCCTCACGCAGCCGGGCGTCCATCCGCTCGCACACGAGGTGAACCATTCGCTCACGGCCGTAGAACCACTGCTTGTGCCGCGCGTCGAACGGAGCCAAGCCCGGGTACGGGCAGAGCACTTGGTCGGCGCCGGGGCCGGGCACGGTTCTGCGCCCCTCGTCGCCGACACGAATGTGCATGTCGCGGGCGGCTTGGAAGGAGCTGCCACCTCCCGTCACGGTCGCCTCCAGCCCTTTCGGCTGCCAGGGGGGCGGCCCGTCGGGGGGCGTGGCGTCGGTGTTGCGTTCCGTCACGCCTGTCCGCCTCTAGTGACGGTCATGTCCCGGCCGGCCAGGAACGCGTCGCCGCCGGAGACGTGTGCCTCCAGCGTCATCGAGCCCGTGATCTGCTGTTCCGGGGTTTGGGCAGCGCGCAGTTCCTCGCCCATCAGCGCGCGAAGCTCGTCGACGGCGTCCGGCCGCGTGGCCATCAGCCGGATGATGCGGGCCTGCCACTCGGCGGCCAGCAGCCCCTGGAGCTCCTGGCCGTCGCCCGTCTGCTGTGCCTGGAGCAACTCGCCGCGTGCGTCGGCGAGTTCCTCCTCGACGCGCTCCGGGTGCGCGGACCGCCACAGCGACAGGACCGAGGACTTGACCGCGGTCCAGCCGTCCGTCGCCAGCAGATCGATCAGGCGCGCTGCGGCCGCCGATGCCAGGCCGGCGAGTTCCACACTCGTCTCCATGTCTTCTCCTTGTCCCTTACCGCCCGTGGGCCGCGATCGCGGTCATGGTCAGGTGGGAGGCGATGAACACGTGGTCGCCCCCCACCGTCCACAGGAACCCCACGTCCGGCTGCCCGGGGTCGCGGTATTTCCACCGGGCCCTGCCGGTGGCCGCGTCGATGGCCCACAGCGTCTTGGCGCTGTCGGTGGCGAAGACGGTGTCGGCCGAACACTGCGTGCTCTTGCCGGAGAGCCTGCTGGCGGCGTTGAACATGTTGGAAGTGCCCGTCTCGCTGGCCCCTTCGAGCCTCGCGACCCACTTGAGAGTGCCGTCGGCCGTGGCCAAGGCGGCCAGGTCGCTGCCGATCGGTACGTACACGGTCGCGCCGTCCAGGCTGGAGAACGGTGTGCCGATCCGGACCTGGTCCCCACTGTTCGAATCGAAGCGCTGATGCCACTTCTCGCTGCCGGTGGCCGCGTCGACGGCGAACAGCGTGTCGCCGTTGCCGCCGGCGAACAGGAACAGCCCGGCGGCGTAGCACGTCAGCGGCCAGCCGGTGGAGAAGTAGAACGCGGCGTCCGGAACGGCCACCTTCCAGCGGCGGGCGCCTTTCCTGCCGGCGTCGAACATCTGGACGCGACCGGGCTTCTTGCCCGGAACGGCCGAGGTGGCCAGCAGATGAGAACCGGAGGGCGGTACGAGCACGTTGTTGATGTCCGTGCCCTTGACCTGCCAGAGTCGCTTGCCGGTCGCGGCGTTGAACGCACGGATGTAGCCGGTGGTCGGAGACTCGGAGGAGTACGACCCGGACGTCTCAAGCAAATTCCCGCATACATAGACCGTGTTCCCTGCGACTGCCACATATTTGCTCATGTACGCCGCCGCATCCGAGCCGCCGCCGGGATCGACGTAGGCCATCTCGATCGCCCACTTCACCTTGCCGCTGGCGGCGTCGAACGCCGCCAGCAAGCCTGTCTGACTCGGTGTGTCGCAGAGCAGGTAGAACACTCCGTCCGCGTACGCCGTCGGGTACCTGTCGGATCTCGTGCCGAAGTCGTTGGTCGTGTTCAGCTGGGGGAACACGGATTTTCCGGTCGCGGCGTCCAGGAAGGATGTGGCGGTGTCCGTGACCACCATGACCACCTTGTCGGACGCTTCCAGGCAGGTGGGGGCGTGCTTTCCGGCACCTGACCATGCCTTGGCGGCGTCGGGTCCGGCCAGAACGATCGCTTCCGGTCCATCCGTCGAAGACGGCGACGCGGAGGAGGCCGACGTGGATCGCCCACCTGACGGAGAGGCCGGCCGTGCAGTGGACCCGGACCCGCCGGCCCGGCCGCCGGGTGCCGGCGATGAGTCGCCGGAAAAGGCGAGTGCCGCCACGGATCCGCCGAGTACGGCCGCGCCCCCGGCCAGACCGATGATCAGCTTCCGGCGGCTGACACCCGTCCCGGCAGCGATCACCGGCGGCGGAGGAAAGAGGCCCCGGCCGCCCCTGGCGGACGCCGACCCCACCGCCGCGGCCGCGGCGGCCATGTCGGCGGTCACCGCCGGCGGCAGCCAACTGCCCTCTAGGGCCGGCAGGTCCTGAAGCCTCAGGTAGTCGACGAGTTGCTCCGCGGTGGGACGGTCCGGCGGTTCCGGGTACAGGCAGCCGCCGATCACCTCGCGCAGCGACACGGGGAGGGTCCCCGTGTCCGGCTCGCCTCCGGAAGCTGCGAACAGCACGGTCGACCCGAGGTCGAACATGTCGTCCGTCGGTGAGGGCGCCGGACTGCCGGTGGCCCCCACGATCCCCAGGGCGGTGATGCGGGGCCCGTCCATGGTCAGCAGCACCGAGTCCGGGCTCACCTCGCCGTGGACCGTCCCGGCCGCGTGGAGTGCGGCCAGCGCCCGGGCGAGGCCGTCGGCGAGCACCCGCAGAGCCGGTTCGGACAGTGCGCCGTGCCGGTCCACCGCCTGCCGGAGCGGCAGTCCGGCGGTGAACTCGGTCACCAGCCAAGGAACCGACGCGTCGGCGTTGGCATCCGCCACCGGTACGAGGAAGGCACCGGACAGCGTCCGTGCCGTCTCGACGGCGACTCGGAACCGGTCCCGGAACCCCGGGTCCGCAGCGAGTTCGGGCCTCACGACCGTGACCGTGACGAGTCGCCCCTCATCCGTACGGGCCACGAAGACTTCGCCCCCGCCGACCGTGCTCTGCCTTCCGAGCAGCGCATACGGCCCGATTCGATGAGCACCGACTGCTCCGGGATGATCCATCGTCCGCCCCTCACGCCAGCCTGATCGTCTGATCACGGGCCGCCTGGTAGGCGCTGCCACCGCCGGACACATGGGCCGTCATGGTCACTGACGGCTCCGGATCGGCGGCCGGCGCCGTGCCGTGCCCGGGTTCGACAGCGGGGCCGGCATCGGTATCGGTATCGGACAGGAGAGCGGTCACCGCGTCGCTCAAGTGCTCCAGTCCGTCCGGCAGATGGGTCTCCGGAAGGCGGAGGAACTGCAGGCGCGCCAGCTCCGCGATCTCGGCCGGCAGTGCCGAGGCGTCGGGCAGCATCGTCGCGTCACCCAGAAGGACCGGGACGACGCGGTTTCCCGCCCGCAGAGCTGTCGCGATCTCCAGGCGGACCCAGTCGTGAGCCCGGTCCAGGAGCCGCACACCGTCCTCGCCCCGCGCGTCGAGCCACCCGGGCCCGATCAGTACGCACATGAGCTCGCACTCGGCGGCCTGCCGCTGCAGGATCTCGGCGAAGTCGGCCCCGGGCGGTATCGACTGGCCCGACTTGAAGATCTCGTTGGCACCTAAGCGGTCGGACAGCGCGCGGTAGACGCGGTCTCGCATCCACCGGGAGTCCGGTTTGCGAAAGCTGAGGAAGATGCGCGGCACAATTGCCCCCTCTCTGGCAGGGCTTGACGTCAGGGACCGTGCTCACCCTAGGGGCGGAGTACGCGCTCGGTGGCTATTCACCGGGGATTGAATAGCGGCCGCAAGGCTCCGTACGCTGGCCGGTATGGACTCGGCGGACAGCGCGGCAGGGACGGTCTCGGCAGGGAGATCGACCAGCGCGCGTCTGCCGCCGGGCGACTTCGGCGTCGTCCTGGCCACACTCCGGGCACGTCGGGGGTGGAGCGTGCGCGAGTTCGCCCGGCGTGCGAACGTGTCCGAAGGGCAGATCTGCAATCTGGAGAGCGGGTTGCGCAACCCGACGCCCGCTGTGGCGGCGGCATGCGACGCGGCCTTCGGCACCGGCGGGGAACTTGTCGAGCTGGCCGGGGCCGGTCGCCGCGGCGCCCGGGCCGAGGGCGTCGTCGAGGCCGGCTCCGTGGTCGCCGGATACGAGCGGGTCCTGTGGGAGCTGAAGGACATCGGCAGATCCACCGGACCGAGGTTCGTCACCGCTTCGATGAAGTCGATCACGCGGATCCTGACAGACGCCGGTCCGCACGCCGTTGGCGAGCAGCGTGCCGACATCTGGCTGCTGGCCTCGAGGTTCGCCGAATACACGGGGTGGATGGCACAAGAGGCGGGAAATCCTGCAGAGGCGTTGCGCTGGACGAATCTCGCGGTCCGCTGGGGCGCCCGCGGCGGGGACGAAACGGTGGCCGCGTATGCCCTGGTCCGCAAGGCGTCCATCGCCCAGCACCGCGGTGACACCGATGCGACGATCGCATTCGCTGACAAGGCGGCTGGGCACCCTGCGGCCAACCCGGTGATCCGCGCGCACGCCGCGCGGCGCGCGGCCCAGGGGCATGCGCGCCGTGGCGATGCGGGGGCCTGCCGGGAGGCACTGGAGCGGTTCAGAAGCCACGCCGCCGAGGTCATCGGCGAACAGACCCCTCACTGGGGCCCGCGCATCGAGAACGGCAACCCTCGGCTCATCAAGGCGTCCTGCATGCTCAGCCTCCGTCGCTTCGAGCCGGCCGCCGCTCTTTTCGCCGCCGAGCTCCGGCACCGGCCGGCCGTCCCGGTGGACAGCAACTCCCAGGCCCGCTTCGCGGTTCGGCAGGCGACAGCCCTGGCCGGTGTCGGCCGCCTCGACGACGCCTGTCAGATCGTCGAGGCCACACTGCCCGTGATCAAGCGCATGGACTCGGCCACCGTCCGCGCGGAGCTGGGCCGGTTCGTGGAACAGGCCCGGACCCGAAGAGCCGGCCCGGGCCAACTCGCCCTCATCGAAGCATCGGCCGCCCTCACGATCGGCTGACAGTCGCGATCGGCTGGCACGGTCGCGCGATTGTCTGGATGGCACAACTCTCATGCGGAAACCGCGAGCCTGACCGAGGAGCCGTCTGCACGACCTCTGCACGCCTGGCCACCCAATGGCCACCGGCTCGAACCGGACGGGGCCTGGGGGATCGACAGCCATAAACAAATGCCGAGGTCACAGCCCCGCGATCCGCAACCACCACTGGCCGCCAACTCTAGACCTACGCATTGCGATGCACAGACCGCACGTGCCCGATCAGCCCGAATTTCAAGGTCAACTAAAACAAGAAGCCCCAGGTCAGAGGCCCGACCTGGGGTTCACCATGGAGCCGCCTTCGGGATTCGAACCCGAGACCTACGCATTACGAGTGCGTTGCTCTGGCCATCTGAGCTAAGGCGGCGCGCTGCCCACACCATGGTGCGATCAGCAACGTCGGTAAGTCTACACAGTTTCCGGGGGTGCTCCGCACCACCCCCGGAGGTGGCGGTTCCGGGGGTGGCGGCCCGGGTCACGTGCAGCGTTTTCCGTCCGTCGGGGGCGTCCCGCGGAGCAGGTAGGCGTTGATCGCGGAGTCGATGCACCCGCTGCCGCGGCCGTAGGCGGTGTGGCCGTCGCCGTCGTAGGTGAGGAGGCGGGCCGAGGAGAGCTGGCGGGAGAGGGAGCGCGCCCAGCCGTAGGGGGTCGCCGGGTCGCGGGTGGTGCCGACGACGACGATCGGGGCCGCGCCCTTCGCCTCGATGCGACGCGGTTGGCCGGTGGGCGCGACGGGCCAGTAAGCGCAGTTCAGGGAGGACCAGGCGAGGCCCTCGCCGAAGACGGGGGACGCCTTCTCGAACGTCGGCAGGGTGCGGCGCACCTGGTCGGGGCCGTCGAAGGCGGCCGGCGAGTCCAGGCAGTTCACGGCCGCGTTGGCGTACATGAGGTTCGCGTAGCGGCCCTCGGCGTCCCGTTCGTAGTAGCTGTCGGCGAGGAGGAGCAGGCCCGCACCGTCCTGGTCCTTGATCGCGGCGGTGAGCGCGTCGCGCAGTCGCCCCCAGCCGCTCTCGTCGTACATCGCCGCGATCACGCCGGTGGTGGCGAGGGACTCGGTGAGCCTGCGGCCGCCCGTGTCGCCGGTCGGCAGGGGCCGCGCGTCGGTCTTCTCGAAGAACGCCCTGAGGTTGCCGCCGACCTTGTCCGCCTTGGTGCCCAGCGGGCAGTCCGGCTGCCGTACGCAGTCCTTCGCGAACGACCGGAACGCCGTCTCGAAGCCCGCCGTCTGGTCCAGGTTCAGGCGCCGGGCGGGCAGCGCCGGGTCCATCGCCCCGTCCAGCACCAGCCGGCCGACGCGGTGCGGATACAGTCCCGCGTACGTCGCCCCGAGGAACGTCCCGTACGACGCCCCCACGTACGTCAGCCTGCGGTCCCCCAGAGCCGCCCGCAGGACGTCCATGTCCCGGGCGGCCTCGACGGTGGAGACGTGCCGCAGCAGCCGGGGCGACCGGGCCCCGCACCCTTCGGCGAAGTCCTTGTACGCCTCGACGAGCCGGTCCGTCTCCCGCTGGTCGTCGGGTGTGACGTCGGCCTGTGTGTACGCGTCCATGGCGCGCCCGTCGAGGCACTCCACGGGTTCGCTGCGGGCCACGCCCCGGGGGTCGACGGCGACCATGTCGTAGCGGGCGCGGACCGCGGCCGGGTAGCCGACGCCGGCGTACTGCTGGAGGTAGCCGACCGCGGAGCCGCCGGGCCCGCCGGGGTTCACCAGCAGCGAGCCGATCCGCTTCCCCGGGCCGGTCGCCTTCTTGCGGGAGACGGCGAGCCGGATGTCGCCGTCGCCGGGCCGGTCGTAGTCGAGCGGCGCCTTCAGGGTGGCGCACTCGAAACCGGGGACGCCGCACCCGCGCCAGGTCAGCTTCTGCCCGTAGTACGGCGCGAGCGCGGACGGTGTGGCCCGGGGCAGCGTGGCCAGTGTCACCTCCGCCCCCGTGCGCGTGGCGGTGCTCGTCACGCCTCCGGCGGAACAGGCGGAGAGGAGCAGGGCGGCGAGGGAGACGAGGGAGACGCCGGTTCGGGACCTGTGCGGGATGCGCCTGATGTGCATCCCGCGAGCGTAACTGTGCGCGATGACGCCGATGCGGTGTGTACGCGAAGCACCACGGACGAGTGACACGGTCGATCGTCGCATCGGCTCGTGCGGGGCGCCCCGGGCACCCGGGCACTGCCGTCCCGGCCCGCGCCGCCGGGCCGCCGGGCCGCCGGGCCGCCGGGCTCAGCCCGCTCTCAGTGCCATCGTCATCGCCTCCACCGCCAGCAACGGCGCCACGTTCCGGTCGAGGGCCTCTCTGCACGCGCCGATGGCCTCGATGCGGCGCAGGGTGGACTCGGGGGTGCTGCCGCGGGCCAGTCGCTCCAGGGCGTCCTCGGCGTCCGTGTTGGCCAGCGCGACGCGGGAGCCGAGCTGGAGGGCGAGGACGTCCCGGTAGAAGGCGGTGAGGTCGGTCAGCGCGAGGTCGAGGCTGTCGCGCTGGGTCCGCGTCCTGCGCCGTTTCTGCTTGTCCTCCAGGTCCTTCATCACGCCGGCCGTGCCGCGCGGCATTCGGCCGCCCTGGACGGCGCCCAGCGCCGCCTTCAGCTCCTCGGTCTCCTTGGCGTCCCGCTCTTCCGCGAGCTGTTTCGCGTCGTCGGTGGCGGCGTCGACGAGTTCCTGGGCGGCCCGGAGGCATCCGCCGACGTCCTCGACGCGCAGTGGCAGCTTGAGCACGGCGGCACGGCGCTCCCGCGCGGCGGGGTCGGTGGCCAGGCGCCGGGCCCGGTCGACGTGCCCCTGGGTGGCGCGGGAGGCGGCCGCCGCGACGGCGGGCTCGACGCCCTCACGCCGTACGAGCATGTCGGCCACGGCGTCGACGGACGGCGTCCGCAGGTTCAGGTGGCGGCAACGGGAGCGGATGGTGGGCAGGACGTCCTCGATGGAGGGGGCGCACAGGAGCCAGACGGTACGCGGCGCCGGCTCCTCCACCGCCTTGAGGACGGCGTTGGCGGACTTCTCGTTGAGCCGCTCGGCGTCCTCGACGAGGATCACCTGCCAACGGCCGGTGGCCGGCGAGGTGAACGACTTCCGCACCGTGTCGCGCATGTCCTCGGCGAGGATCTGCGTGCCCACGGCGGCGACGGTGCTGACGTCGGCGTGCGTGCCGATGAGCGCGGTGTGACAGCCGTCGCAGAACCCGCACCCGGGGGCGCCGCCGAGGGCCCGGTCGGGGCTCACGCACTGGAGGGCGGCGGCGAAGGCGCGGGCGGCCTGTGTCCGGCCCGCGCCGGGCGGGCCGGTGAACAGCCAGGCGTGCGTCATCTTGGACGCCTCGGGTGGCGGCGCGTCGGAGGCGGACGCGGTGATGAGCGCGTCGGCGTCCCGGGCGGCGGCGGCGAGCTGTTCGCTCACCTTCTCCTGCCCGACGAGGTCGTCCCACACGGTCATGGGTTACGCCGCCCCTTTCGTCACGATGCCGCCCAGTGCGGATTCCATTGTGCGCGCTGCCACTGACAGTGCCCCCGGCGGGCGGGAGGCGAGGGCGGTCGGCGGGAGGGAGGCGAGGACCGCGCGGACGACGGCTGAGCGCCGGGCAACGGGCGCCGGGCCCCAGGCACGAAGCACAAGACCCGAAGCACCGGCAGCCATCGGCCCTCAGGCGTCGGGCACGACCCCGACACCCGACCGCGTCCTACCGCCGACGACCGCGCCTCACCGGCGTCGTCCCCGCCCACGGCCGCCGCCGCGTCCGTCGTCGAAGCCGTCGTCGGGTCCGTCCTCACCGCGATGCGGTCCCAGCAGTTCGTCCGCCAGCGTCGGCAGGTCGTCCAGCGGGGTCTCCTCGGCCCAGTCCGACCGCGGCCGCTGCCGGGGCGTGCCCGACTCGTCGACCTGCGGCAGCTCACGCGTACGCCCCTCGGAGCCGTCCGGCCCCGCTCCGTCCCGCTGGTCGCGGAAGTACGCCTGCGGCACCCGGTCGACAGGGCTCTCCCCGGGGACGGGGGGCCGTACGGCCGTCTCCTCCGTGGGACGCGCCTCGCGCACCGGGGGCAGCACGGCCGTCTCGTCGGCGACCCCCTGCGGGGCCACGGGCGGCAGGACGGCCGTCTCGTCGGCCGCGCCGGCCGGTGCCGGCGGCTGCGGCAGCTCGGCCGTCACCTCGGAGTCGGACCCGTGCCCTTCGGACGCACCCGACGCGTCCGACGTGCCCGAGGCGTCCGCCCCGGACCGCTCCAGCGGCTCCCGCGCGTCCCGCCGGTTTTCGGGATCCTTGTCCATCCGCACCCGGGGCAGCACGGCCGTGTCCTCGACCGGTCCGCCCGACGCGTTCGTCGGCGTCACCACGGGCGTCGGTACGGTCGCCGCGTCCGGCGCGACAGCCGGGGCCGGCGCCGGGGCAGCGGCCGCCGCGGGGCGCGTCGGCCGGGGGCCGGCCTGCGCCGCGGCAGCGGCCTGCTCGGCGGCGCGCCGCGCCTCCTCGGCACGCAGCAGCGCCTCCTCGGCCTTGCGCTGCTTCTCCAGACGCCGCGCCTCGGCCTCGGCACGCAGCCGGGACTCCTCCTCGGCCTGCTTGCGGCGCCGCTCCTCATCCGCCTTCCGGCGGGCCTCCTCCTCGGCCCGGGCCTTCTCCTCGGCGAGGAGGCGGGCCCGCTCCTCCTCGGCGCGCCGGGCCGCTTCCTCGGCCCGCCTGCGGGCCTCCTCGGCCTGCCGTTCGGCCTCGCGCCGCTGCGCCTCCTCCAGTTCGCGCCGCTTGCGCTCCTCCTCCTCGGCGCGCAGCTTGGCGAGCTGCTCCTGGCGCTCACGCTCCAGGCGTTCCTCCTCGGCCTTGCGGCGGGCCTCCTCCTCGGCCTTCTTCCGCGCCTCTTCCTCGGCCTTGCGGCGCGCCTCCTCCTGGGCCCTGATCTCGGCCTCGGACAGCGGCAGCATCCGGTCGAGCCGGGCCCGGACGACCGAGGTGACGGCCTCCGGTTCCTGACCGGCGTCCACGACGAGGTAGCGGCCGGGGTCGGCGGCGGCCAGGGTGAGGAAGCCGGAGCGCACGCGCGCGTGGAACTCGGCCGGCTCCGACTCCAGCCGGTCCGGCGCCTCCGTGAAGCGTTCGCGGGCGGTCTCCGGGGAGACGTCCAGCAGGACCGTCAGCTGCGGCACCAGCCCGTTCGTGGCCCACCGGGAGATGCGGGCGATCTCCGTCGGCGACAGGTCGCGACCGGCGCCCTGGTAGGCCACCGACGAGTCGATGTACCGGTCGGTGATCACCACCGCGCCGCGCTCCAGGGCGGGACGGACGACGGTGTCGACGTGCTCCGCGCGGTCCGCCGCGTACAGCAGCGCCTCCGCGCGGTGCGAGAGGCCCGCGCTCGACACGTCGAGCAGGATCGACCGCAGCCGCTTGCCGACGGGCGTGGCCCCCGGCTCGCGGGTGAGGACGACCTCGTGGCCCTTGGCGCGGATCCACTCGGCGAGCGCCTCGGCCTGGGTGGACTTGCCGGCGCCGTCGCCGCCCTCCAGGGCGATGAAGAAGCCGTTCGACGCGGAGGCCTGCACGGGGTCGTCGCCGCCGAGCAGCGCGTCCCGCAGGTCGTGGCGCAGCGGCACCCCGGAGCGGTCGTCGACCTTGGCCAGCACCAGCGCGGCCACCGGCAGCAGCAGGGCCCCCACCAGCATCAGCGTGAACGCGGCCCCTCCGTGCGCGAAGACGAACTTGCCGTTCTCCAGCCGGTGCGGCCCGATCAGCGCGGCCACCAGGGGGGCGATCAGCGCGGCCAGCGCGACGACGACCCGGACCGCCGCGTGCAGGTGCTCCGTCACGCGCGCGCGGCGGTGGTCCTCGGTCTCCTGGTCGAGCAGCGCGTGCCCGGTGTTGGCGGCCACGCCGGCGCCGACGCCGGCCAGGGTGACGATCAGCAGCACGCTGGTGACGTCCGGAACCAGACCCGCCGCGAGCAGCGCCACGCCGGTGAAGGCGATCGCGAGCGCGAGCAGCCGCCGCCGCGACAGCGTGACCAGCACCTTCGGCGCCGTCCGGACGCCGACGACGACCCCGCCGGTCAGCCCGAGCACGAGCAGGCCGTACGTCACCGGGCCGCCGCCCAGGTCCTTGGCGTGCAGCACCGCCACGGCGACCGCGGCCGCGATCGCACCGGCGACGGCCGCGCAGGCGAGCACCAGCAGCGGGATCGCGCCCGTACGGCC
The DNA here is from genome assembly GCF_044750285.1 of Streptomyces sp. NPDC088812. Taxonomy (NCBI): domain Bacteria; kingdom Bacillati; phylum Actinomycetota; class Actinomycetes; order Kitasatosporales; family Streptomycetaceae; genus Streptomyces; species Streptomyces sp. NPDC088812. The sequence goes on from NZ_JBIVJP010000002.1 coordinate 139,142, forward strand.
CGTGTCGACGCCGGTGGCGGTGCGGGGCCGGCGCAGCCCTTCGAGCGGGGACCGCGCGCGCGGGGTGCGCGTGCCCGGCAGCTCCAGGAACACCACGACGGACAGCGAAGCGGCGAACAGGCCCGCCGCTACGTAGGAGGCGAGCGCCGCCTGGTGCTGGTCGAACCAGGCGATGCCGGCCCCCAGCAGATTGTTGAGCAGCGCCGCCACGAGCAGCGCGGCCGCGCCCAGCGGGATCGCCACGAAACCCGTGCGCAGCGACAGGCGGCGCAGTGCTTCGAGGTGGTCCGGCAGCGGCCGTACCGTGGCGCCCTCCAGGGGCGGGGCGGGCAGCAGCGCGGGCGCCGCGCCCTCACGGGCGACCGTCCAGAACCGCTCGGCGACGCCGGTCACGAACACGGTGACCAGCAGCAGGGCCAGGGCGTCGTCGGGGATCCAGTCGATCCACAGCGGCGCGATGATCAGCAGAACGGCGCGCAGGCCGTCCGCGCCGACCATGGTCCAGCGGCGGTCGAGCGGACCGTCCGGCGACGTCAGCGAGGTCAGCGGCCCGAGAAGGACCGCGCCGAAAAGCAGGGTGGCGAGGATCCGCACTCCGAAGACGATCGCCACAGCGAACGCCACACCCCGGTAGCCGCCTCCGAAGGAACCCTCGGCGATGGCCGCCTGGAGGGCGAGGAGGACGAGCACCAGGAGGGCGAGGGCGTCACCGACGCCGCTCACCAACTGCGCGCTCCACAACCGCCTGAGCTGCGGCTGGCGCAGCAGGGCGCGGACGGCGCGCTCGCGGGAGTCCGCTACCAGGGCGTCGTCTGGGGCCGGGTGATGGGCCGTTGGCTGCTCGGCTCGCGTCATGCGTTCAGCCTATCGGCAGCGACTGACACACCGAGGCACCCGTCCACGCACTCGCACACGCCGACACCAACCCGCGCACGCCCCGACACCAAAGCGATGCCGGAGCGTGCGTTTCGAGGAACGGGCGCGGGGAATCCCCACACGCCTCACCGGCCCCGGCAGCAACCCAGCCCGGACGCCGGGAGGCCCCGACGGCTCATTCCTCGCCGGCCGTCTTCGAGGCCGCCGTCTTAGAGACCGCCGCCTTCGAGGCCGCCGCCCTCGCCGTCGTCGCCTTCTTCGCCGTCGTGGTCGTCTTCTTCGCCGCGGTCGTCGTCTTCTTCGCCGCGGTCTTCTTGGCGGCCGTCTTCTTCGCCGGTGCCGCCTTCTTCGCGGCCGTCTTCTTGGCGGGCGCCTTCTTCGCCGTCTTCTTGGCGGGCGCCTTGGCCCGCTTCTCGGCGAGCAGCTCGAACCCGCGTTCCGGGGTGATCGCCTCGACGCTGTCGCCGGAGCGCAGGGTCGCGTTGGTCTCACCGTCGGTGACGTACGGCCCGAAGCGGCCGTCCTTGACGACGACCGGCTTGCCGCTGACCGGGTCCGCCCCCAGTTCCTTCAGCGGCGGCTTGGCGGCGGCGCGGCCGCGCTGCTTGGGCTGGGAGTAGATCTCCAGCGCCTCTTCGAGCGTGATCGTGAAGAGCTGGTCCTCGGACTGCAGCGACCGCGAGTCCGTGCCCTTCTTCAGGTACGGGCCGTAGCGGCCGTTCTGTGCGGTGATCTCCACGCCCTCGGCGTCGGTGCCGACGGTCCGCGGCAGCGACATCAGCCGGAGGGCGTCGTCGAGGGTCACCGTGTCCAGCGACATCGACTTGAACAGCGAGGCCGTGCGCGGCTTGACCGCGTTCTTGCCGGTCTTCGGGGTGCCCTCGGGGAGCACCTCGGTGACGTACGGCCCGTAGCGGCCCTTCCTGGCGACGATCTGGTGGCCCGTGGCCGGGTCGGTGCCCAGCTCGAAGTCGCCGCTCGGCGCGGCGAGCAGTTCCTCGGCCAGTTCGAGGGTCAGCTCGTCGGGCGCCAGGTCGTCGGGGATGTCGGCCCGCTGGTGACCCTCCGCGTCCTTCTCGCCCCGCTCGATGTACGGCCCGAAGCGCCCGACGCGCAGCACGATGCCGTTGCCCACGGGGAACGACGACACCTCACGCGCGTCGATCGCGCCCAGGTCGGTCACCAGCTCCTTGAGGCCGCCGAGGTGGTCCCCGTCGCCGTTGCCGGCCTCGGCCGCGCCGCCGATGCCCGCGCCCTCACCCTCGCCGAAGTAGAACCGCTTCAGCCACGGCACGGACTGCGCCTCACCGCGGGCGATGCGGTCGAGGTCGTCTTCCATCTTGGCGGTGAAGTCGTAGTCGACGAGCCGCCCGAAGTGCTTTTCCAGGAGGTTGACCACGGCGAAGGACAGGAAGGACGGCACGAGGGCCGTGCCCTTCTTGAAGACATAGCCGCGGTCGAGGATCGTGCCGATGATCGACGCGTACGTCGACGGGCGGCCGATCTCGCGCTCTTCGAGCTCCTTGACGAGGCTGGCCTCGGTGTAGCGGGCCGGGGGCTTGGTGGCGTGGCCGTCGACCGTGATCTCCTCGGCGGTGAGGGCGTCGCCCTCGGTGACCTGCGGCAGGCGGCGCTCGCGGTCGTCCAGCTCGGCGTTCGGGTCGTCGGCGCCCTCGACGTACGCCTTGAGGAAGCCGTGGAAGGTGATCGTCTTGCCGGAGGCGCTGAACTCGACGTCCCGGCCGTCGGCGGCGGTGCCACCGATCTTCACGGTCACGCTGTTGCCGGTCGCGTCCTTCATCTGGGAGGCGACGGTCCGCTTCCAGATCAGCTCGTAGAGCCGGAACTGGTCGCCGGTCAGGCCCGTCTCGGCGGGCGTGCGGAAACGATCACCCGAGGGGCGGATCGCCTCGTGCGCCTCCTGCGCGTTCTTGACCTTGCCGGCGTACGTGCGCGGCCGGTCCGGCAGGTAGTCGGCGCCGTACAGCTGCGTGACCTGGGCGCGGGCCGCCGTGACGGCGGTGTCGCTCAGCGTCGTGGAGTCCGTACGCATGTACGTGATGAAGCCGTTCTCGTACAGCTTCTGCGCGATCTGCATCGTGGCCTTCGCGCCGAAGCCGAGCTTGCGGCTGGCCTCCTGCTGGAGCGTCGTCGTCCGGAACGGGGCGTACGGCGAGCGGCGGTACGGCTTCGACTCCACGGACCGCACGGAGAACCGCGTGTCCGCCAGGGCGGCGGCGAGCGCGCGGGCGTTCGCCTCGTCCAGGTGGAGGGTGTTCGCGCTCTTCAGTTGTCCCAGGGAGTCGAAGTCGCGGCCCTGCGCGACCCGCCTGCCGTCGACGGCCTGGAGGCGGGCGACCAGCGACGACGGGTCCGACAGGTCTCCCGCGCGGCCGGATGGGGGTCCCCCCGCCGGAGCGAAGCCGGAGGTGGGGGAGAAGGTGCCCGTCAGGTCCCAGTACTCAGCCGAACGAAAGGCGATGCGCTCGCGTTCCCGCTCGACGACGAGCCGCGTGGCCACCGACTGGACCCGGCCCGCCGACAGGCGCGGCATGACCTTCTTCCACAGGACCGGCGAGACCTCGTAGCCGTAGAGGCGGTCCAGGATGCGGCGGGTCTCCTGGGCGTCGACCAGCTTCTGGTTGAGCTGGCGCGGGTTGGCGACGGCCGCTCGGATCGCGTCCTTGGTGATCTCGTGGAAGACCATCCGCTTGACGGGGATCTTCGGCTTGAGGACTTCCTGGAGGTGCCAGGCGATCGCCTCGCCCTCCCGGTCCTCATCGGTGGCGAGGAAGAGTTCGTCGGACTCCTTGAGCAGGTCCTTGAGCTTCTTGACCTGCGCCTTCTTGTCGGCGTTGATCACATAGATGGGCTGGAAGTCGTGTTCGACGTCCACACCGAGGCGGCGGACCTCGCCGGTGTACTTCTCCGGCACCTCCGCGGCGCCGTTGGGGAGGTCGCGGATGTGCCCGACGCTCGCCTCGACAACGTATCCGGGGCCGAGATAGCCCTTGATCGTCTTCGCCTTGGCAGGCGACTCGACGATGACGAGTCGGCGGCCGCCCTTCGCGGTCTCGCTGGTCGGGGACAACTTCGCTCTTCTCTCCGGTCGACGCTGGGGCCTCCCCAGGCCTTGCTCCCGGGGTTGGGTCATGGTGACGCTGCGGAGTGTGACGGTACAGCCCGCCCCCGTGTCAAACGGGAAAAGCCCGCAACGGCCACTCGAACGGTAACCCGACTACCGCCATTCCTGCCGCCCGGAGTGCCGACCCGCACTTTTCCGCCGGACCGGAGCGTGACCTCTCAATTGTCCGCGCCGCCGCGCCGACGTGGTTCTCACGCGGCCTTGCGCAAGATCTTCGGCGTCGCTTCCCCGCCGCTTCGCGAGGTTTTCAGAGGCGGGTGAAGCACCACGTTCCGAGGGCCAGGGCGACCACGGCGGCGAACCCCGCGAGCGTCGCCGATGCGATGGGGCTCACACCGTGGGCGACGGGCCGACGCTGTCGTACGCGGACCGCTGTCCACAACAGCAGACCGCCTCCGAACAGAGCGAACACCGCTCCAGCGAAGATCGCCGGTCCACTCTCCATGATCGTCCGAGCCCCTCTTCCGCTGCCCGCGCGTGCCCCGTCCCGCGAGGCTGACACGCGCGGGCGGCGCCTGGGCGAACCCGGGGTGAACGCCCGGTCGACGGTCGGGGGCGGAGCGCCGCCGGGAGCCGCGCGCCGGAGTGCGACCGGTCTCACACCGTTCGGCGCGCGGGTGTCGCTTCCGTGGGGTTCGCGTCGCCGGTTCCGCTCATCGCGCACACGATCTTGGCGAATCCGGTGTCCCCTGATCTTCATCGGTCGCTCTTCGGGCCGCGACGCGCTGGGAACCGGGCGTCCAGACCGACTCGAATTCGTCGGAACGGACCGGACCGTGTCGTCGATGCTCTTCTTGTAGCTCTTTCTTGTCGGGCGTCTGCACGGTTCCGATCACCTTGGTGGGTGTGCGCTGCGTCGCGGTCCGTGAGGGCGGCTCGGACACCGAGCGCGCCCGGGCCGTCTCCGACGCCGGGCCGTCTCCGACGCCGGGCCGTCTCCGGCATCAGGCCGTCTCCGGCGCCGGGTGAGGCGTCCCTCAGGCAGGCTCCAGGAAGCCCTGCTCCACCAGCAGCCGGATCTGCGCCGGCGTGCGGTCGCGCAGCAGCACGGGGTCCTCGCCGACGAGCTGCGCGATCGCGTCCAGGATGCGGCCCGCGCTCAGCGAGCCGTCGCACACGCCCGCGAAACCGGCGCCGACCGTGTCCACCTTGGTAGCCCGGCGCATGCCGCGGTGCTGGCGCAGCACGACGTGCTCCGGGTCCTCGGCGCCCGGGAGCCCGACCTGCTCCTGCACGACCTCCGCGGCGAGCCTGAAGTGCCCGGCGAGCAGGGCCGCGTCGTCGTGCGCCCGCAGATGGTCGAGGCGCTCGAAGTGCGCCCGGACCGTGTCGCCGAGCGGCTGCTCGACCGGGTGCGGCCACTCCTCGAGGGTGAGCGTGGGCTCGGCGGACGCCGTCCTGCGCAGGGTGATCCAGCCGAAGCCGACGGCCTTCACCTTGCGCGCCTCGAACTCGTCCAGCCACGCGTCGTACCGCGCCTGGTACTCCTGCGGGTCGGTCCGGTGGTCACCGGCGTCCCTGAGCCACAGCTCCGCGTACTGCGTGATGTCCTGCACCTCGCGCTGCACGGCCCACGCGTCGCACCCGCGCGGCACCCACGACCTGATCCTGTCCTGCCAGTCCTCCCCCTCCACGTGCTGCCAGTTGGCGAGGAAGTGCGCGAACCCGCCCTCGTTCAGGCGCTCCCCCGCCTGCTGAACGAGCGACCGGCACAGATCGTCCCCGCTCATCCCGCCGTCCCGGTACGTCAGCCGCGCCCCCGGCGAGATCACGAACGGCGGGTTCGACACGATCAGGTCGAACGTCTCGTCGTCCCGCACGGGCTCGAAGAGCGACCCCGCGCGCAGGTCGGCCGCCGGAGCGCCGGACAGTGCCAGCGTGAGCGCGGTGATGTGCAGCGCGCGCGGGTTGAGGTCGGTCGCCGTCACGCGGGTGGCGTGCCGGGCGGCGTGCAGCGCCTGGATCCCGGAGCCGGTGCCGAGGTCGAGAGCGGAGTCGACGGGCGTCCGCACGGTGATCCCGGCGAGGGTCGTCGACGCCCCGCCGACGCCGAGGACGACGTTCTCGTCCCGGCTGCCGATGCCTCCGGCCCCGCCGACCGCGCACCCCAGGTCGGACACGATGAACCAGTCCTCGCCGTCCGGCCCGCCGTAGGGCCGTACGTCCACGGTCGCGGCGACGTCGTCCTCGCCGGCCCGCCTCAGCCAGCCGGTCTCCACGCACGCGTGGACGGGCAGAACGTCCTCCACGCGCGCGTGCGGAACGGGCTGCTGGAGCAGGAAGAGCCGGACGAGCGTCTCCAGCGGCGTGTCCCCGCGGGTCGCGCGCAGCGCGGGCACGACCTCGCTGCGGGCCAGGGCCGCGTACGCGGGGGCGCCGAGGAGGTCGAGCAGCCCGTCGGCGGTGAAGGAGACCGCGAGCAGGGCCTCGCGCAGCCGGGCGGCGACGTCGGGGCGGTCGGCGGAGGGAAGGGGGGAGAGGGTGGCGTTACTCACGCCCCCCATTGTGTCCCGCATGCCTGCCGCCCGCCCCGCCCGGATCGGCCGACGGGCCCCGGTGACGACCGGGGACGAGCCGGGGGAGCGGGAGGAGCGGGGTCAGGCGGAGACGACCGGCGTCAGGCGGAGACGACCGGCGTCAGCCGGTCGTGGCGCGGGCCGAGGCGGAGGCCGCCACCTTCTTGCAGCTGGCCTGCTGGGCCATGGCGCTCTTGACGTCGCCCTGCTCCAGGTTCTTCAGCGCGGTGTTGCCGCTCTGGCTGAGTTCGCCCAGATCGGTGGCGATGTCCTGGAGGCCGTCGGCGAACTTCGCCTGGTCCTTCGTGTCGAGCGCGTCGACCTGCGTCTTGAGGTCGGCGTACGAGGCGGAGAGGTCGTTGAGGGCCGTGACGGCCCCCTGCTGCTTCTTCTTGCCGTCCTCGACGCCGGGGGGTGTGCCGGCCTTCTGGACGGCCTGCGCGAGCGCCTTGTAGGCGTCGGACATGTCCTGGAAGGCCTGGGAGTCGGTCTTCTGGACGTTCGCCGGGGCGTTGTTGTCCGTGGCGGCCTGCTTGATGGCGTCGTTGGCCGCGTCGACCTTGGCGTCCTGGGCGGGCAGGGCGTCGCAGACCTTCTTGGCCCAGGCGTCGAGCTCCTTGTTGCCGTCGTCGTCGCTGCTGCTGCATCCCGACAGCGCCAGCACCAGTACCGCACCGCCGGACAGTGCGGCCGCGAGCTTCTTGTTCACCGGATCGGTCCCTTCCATGGCTCTCGGCCCCGGAAACATACACGCCAACCGGGCGACAGCCCCAGGACGAATGTCCGCTGTCTCCATGAATGGATCCATTTGAACCAAGAGAGAGAAGGCTCACGGGCCGGGGCCGCGCACGACGAAGACGGGCGGACGGCACGTCAACCCGCGCCGTCCGCCCGCCCCTTGATCAGCGAATCCTGTACGTGTCGTACGAAACCACCGCCGGATCGGCCGACTTGGAGGACGAGTCGGCGTTGTCTTCGTCACCCACGGCGATCCCCCGCCGCTTGGAGACGTACACCGCGCCGACGATCACCAGGAGCGCGAGGACCGCGATCACGATCCGTACGCCGATGTTCGCGGCGTCGCCGTAGCTGAACTTGATCACGGCGGGCGCGATGAGCAGTGCCACGAGGTTCATGACCTTCAGCAGCGGGTTGATCGCGGGGCCGGCCGTGTCCTTGAAGGGGTCGCCGACCGTGTCGCCGATCACCGTGGCCGCGTGGGACTCGCTGCCCTTGCCGCCGTGGTGACCGTCCTCGACGAGTTTCTTGGCGTTGTCCCAGGCCCCACCGGAGTTGGCGAGGAAGACCGCCATCAGCGTGCCCGCGCCGATCGCGCCCGCGAGGTAGGCGCCGAGCGCGCCGACACCGAGCGTGAACCCGATGAAGATCGGCGCCATGACGGCGAGCAGCCCCGGGGTCGCCAGTTCCCTGAGCGCGTCCTTCGTACAGATGTCGACGACCTTGCCGTACTCCGGTGTCTCGCTGTAGTCCATGATCCCGGGCTTCTCGCGGAACTGCCGCCGCACCTCGAACACCACGGATCCCGCCGACCGCGACACCGCGTTGATCGCCAGCCCGGAGAAGAGGAAGACGACCGCCGCACCCGCGATCAGGCCGACGAGGTTGTTGGGCTGCGAGATGTCCATCATCAGGCTCATCGGCGCGCCGTCCCCGCTGAGCTTCTCTCCGACGTCCCGCGCGCCGGTCGTGATCGCGTCACGGTACGACCCGAAGAGCGCCGAGGCCGCGAGGACGGCGGTGGCGATGGCGATGCCCTTGGTGATGGCCTTGGTGGTGTTGCCGACGGCGTCGAGGTTGGTGAGCACCTGCGCGCCCGCGCCCTCGACGTCGCCGGACATCTCTGCGATGCCCTGGGCGTTGTCGGAGACCGGGCCGAAGGTGTCCATCGCGACGATCACACCGACGGTGGTGAGCAGCCCGGTGCCGGCCAGGGCCACGGCGAACAGCGCCAGCATGATCGACGTACCGCCGAGCAGGAACGCCCCGTAGACGCCCAGGCCGATCAGCAGGGCGGTGTAGACGGCCGATTCGAGTCCGACGGAGATTCCGGCGAGGATGACGGTGGCGGGGCCCGTGAGCGACGTCTTGCCGATGTCGCGGACCGGGCGGCGGGTGGTCTCGGTGAAGTAGCCGGTCAGTTGCTGGATGACGGCCGCCAGGAGGATGCCGATCGCCACCGCGACGAGGGCGAGGATCCGCGGATCGCCGCTCTTGCCCTGGATCGCCGCGTCGGTGACGCCGTCCAGGTCCGCGTACGTTCCAGGGAGGTAGACGAACACGGCCACGGCGACCAGCACGAGGGAGATCACCGCGGAGATGAAGAAGCCCCGGTTGATCGCGGACATGCCGCTGCGGTCGGTGCGGCGCGGGGCGACCGCGAAGATGCCGATCATCGCGGTGACCACACCGATCGCGGGCACGAGCAGCGGGAAGGCGAGTCCGGCGTCGCCGAAGGCCACCTTGCCGAGGATCAGCGCGGCGACCAGCGTCACGGCGTACGACTCGAAGAGGTCGGCCGCCATGCCCGCGCAGTCGCCGACGTTGTCGCCCACGTTGTCGGCGATGGTCGCGGCGTTGCGCGGATCGTCCTCCGGGATGCCCTGCTCGACCTTGCCGACGAGGTCGGCGCCGACGTCGGCGGCCTTGGTGAAGATGCCGCCACCGACCCTCATGAACATCGCGATGAGCGCCGCGCCGAGACCGAATCCCTCCAGCACCTTCGGCGCGTCGGCCGCGTACACCAGCACCACGCAGGAGGCGCCGAACAGACCGAGCCCCACCGTGAACATGCCGACGACACCGCCCGTACGAAAAGCGATCTTCATGGCTCTGTGCGAGACGGCGGTGAGGTCCTTTTCTGGTTCGCCCGGCGCGGGAGTCGCTTCCCGGGCCGCCGCGGCGACGCGCACATTACTGCGCACGGCGAGCCACATGCCGATATAGCCGGTGGCCGCCGAGAACGCCGCACCGATCAAGAAGAAGACGGATCGTCCGGCGCGCTGATTCCAGTCGTCCGCGGGTAGCAGCATGAGCAGGAAGAACACCACGACGGCGAATACGCCGAGCGTGCGCAGTTGCCGGGCCAGATAGGCGTTGGCGCCTTCCTGAACCGCTGCCGCGATCTTCTTCATGCTGTCGGTGCCCTCGCCGGCCGCGAGCACTTGGCGCAGCAGCACGCCCGCGACCACGAGCGCAGCCAGTGCGACGACTCCGATGACCACCACGAGCAGGCGGTTGCCGTCCGTCAGCACTGCGGCTGCGAAGGTTGTGGGGTGGTCCAACCGATGAGGGGTAGAAAGCCCCGCCATTCGTCCTCCTTGACGCTTGGGCTGAGCTCAAGATGTGGACGGATTGTAGGTACCGGAACCTGATCAAAACAGTGCGCGGTGAATGTAATTCGCCTTCGCACGCGAGAAGAGTGATCAAGCATGTGATCAAGTCGCCTATCAATGACCGATCAACGGCTGACCAACGGCCGATCAATGGCTGCTCAATGGCCGACCGGCGGCTGATCGAGTGCCGCCGGTAATGCCTTTGAAGCACTACGCTTCGTGAATTGATTCACGAATTTCCCGGCAAGATTCATTTCTTCAAGATTCACTGCCTGGGACCACTGTAAGCGCGGTCGGCGATCTCCGCACATGACGAAGGGCCCCACGAGTGGGGCCCTTCGATGTGTGTGCCGCCGGTTCACCTGGACGGTCGTCGGCCTCGGCGCGAGGGCGTCGGACCGGCGGTGGTCGGACCGGCGAAGCCACGCCGGTGGTGTCGGGCGGGCGGTGTCAGGCCGGTGGCGTGGACGCCAGGACGCTCGGCCAGGTCATGCGAATGGCCCCGCCGTGCTCGCCAGCGGTGACCTCCACGTCGTCCACGAGGCCGCTGATGACGGCGAGGCCCATCTCGTCCTCCTCGGCCTCGGCGTCGGCGTCCCCGCCGGTGCCGGGCGCCCGGTCACCGGGTGAGGAGCGTGGCGCCTCGTCGCCCACCTCGATGGAGAACTGTTTCTCCTCTTCGATGAGCAGCACCTTCACCGGCGCGGTGATGCCGCTGGTCTGGTGCAGCCCGACGGCGCGGGTGCAGGCCTCACCGACGGCGAGCCGGACCTCGTCGAGGACGGCCTCGTCCACTCCGGCCCTGCGCGCCACCGCTGCCGCCACCAGTCGGGCGGTCCTGACGTGCTCGGGCAGCGCGCTGAAGCGGAGTTCAACGGTGGCCATGCATCCCCCTCGGAACTACGGGCGTGCTGTCGGGGGGCCGGGCCGCCGAAGCCCGATCCCCCCGGTGTTCAACTGTGCTGCCGTCCCGGGCGCGGCTGTTCTCGCCCGGGATCGGTGGTCAGTCGGTGGCCGACACCGCTTCGTCGACCGAGGTGTGAATGGGGAACACCTTGGTGAGACCGGTGATGCGGAAGATCTTCAGAATGCGCTCCTGGTTGCAGACCAGGCGCAACGAGCCCTCGTGGGCACGCACTCGCTTCAGACCGCCGACCAGCACGCCGAGACCGGTGGAGTCGAGGAAGTCCACGCCCTCCATGTCGACGACGAGGTGGAAATTCCCGTCGTTCACCAGCTCGACCAGCTGCTCGCGCAGCTTGGGCGCGGTATATACGTCGATTTCGCCACCGACCTCGACGACCGTACGATCGCCGACGGTACGGGTCGACAGGGACAGGTCCACGGATCCTCCAGCACCTTGCTATCGAGCGGTCGCCCCTCGGGACACCTCGGCAGGAGCCCCCGGGACGGTTCGCCAGCCGCGATGGCATTCAATCACTTACCGGCAGGCGTGCACGACGCCTTGGCTCCATTGTCCGTCACGCCAGTGACACACTCGGTGCCGATGGCCAAGAATCACCGATCCGATCGATCCCCGGCACAGCACGCGTCCCGCCTGTCGCCGGGCGCGGTCCTGGACCGGCTCGCCCCCGGTCCGAGCCGGGCGTCGCGCATCACCCATACGGAGCACTTGCCCCCACGTGAGGGCCGCCATGCCGTCTGGCCTGACCGGATTCGCCCGGAGGTGATCGCGGCGGTGCAGGCCTGCGGCATCGAGCACCCCTGGGCCCACCAGGCCCGAGCCGCCGAACACGCCCTGGACGGCGATTCGGTGGTCGTCGCGACGGGCACGGCGTCCGGGAAGTCCCTTGCGTACCTCGTCCCGGTCCTGTCCGCGCTGCTGGAGGGCTCCGAGGCCCCGAACGGCCGCGGCACCACCGCCCTCTACCTGTCCCCCACGAAGGCACTCGCGGCGGACCAGTGCCGATCCGTGAAGAAACTTTCACAACCGCTGGGCACGGCGGTTCGCCCGGCCGTGTACGACGGCGACACCCCGTTCGAGGAACGCGAGTGGATCCGCCAGTACGCGAACTACGTCCTCACCAATCCGGACATGCTGCACCGCGGCATTCTTCCGTCCCACCCCCGCTGGTCCTCCTTCCTCAAGTCGCTCAGGTACGTCGTCATCGACGAGTGCCACACCTACCGCGGCGTGTTCGGCTCCCATGTCGCCCAGGTGCTGCGCCGGCTGCGCCGGCTGTGCGCCCGCTACGGCGCCTCCCCCGTCTTCCTGCTGGCCTCCGCGACGGCGGCCGAGCCCTCGGTGGCCGCAGGCCGTCTGACCGGCCTGCGGGTGGTCGAGGTGGCCGACGACGCCTCCCCACGGGGTGAACTGGTGTTCGCCCTCTGGGAGCCCCCGCTCACCGAGATGCAGGGCGAGAAGGGCGCCCCCGTCCGCCGTACCGCCACGGCGGAGACCGCCGACCTGCTCACCGATCTCGCCGTCCAGGGGGTGCGCACGGTCGCCTTCGTCCGCTCCCGGCGTGGCGCCGAGCTGATCTCGGTGATCGCCCAGGAGCGTCTCGCCGAGGTGGACCGCTCCCTGGCCCGGCGTGTCGCGGCGTACCGCGGCGGCTACCTGCCCGAGGAGCGCCGCGCCCTGGAGCAGGCACTGCACTCCGGCGACCTCCTCGGCCTGGCCGCCACGACCGCCCTGGAACTCGGCATCGACGTCTCGGGACTGGACGCCGTCCTGATCGCCGGTTACCCGGGCACCCGTGCGTCCCTGTGGCAGCAGGCCGGCCGCGCGGGCCGGGCCGGGCAGGGCGCCCTCGCCGTCCTGATCGCCCGCGACGACCCCCTGGACACCTTCCTCGTCCATCATCCCGAAGCCCTGTTCGACCGGCCCGTGGAGTCGACGGTCCTCGACCCCGACAACCCCTACGTCCTCGCCCCGCACCTGTGCGCGGCCGCCGCCGAGCTGCCCCTGACGGAGGAGGACCTGGCACTGTTCGGCCCGGGGACGGAGGGGCTGCTGCCGCAGCTGGAGGCCGCGAAGCTGCTGCGCCGCCGGACGAGGGCCTGGCACTGGACACGCCGGGAACGGGCCGCCGACCTGACCGACATCCGCGGCGGGGGCGGCCGGCCGGTCCAGATCGTCGAGGAGGGGACGGGCCGCCTTCTCGGCACGGTCGACGAGGGCGCCGCCCACACGACCGTCCACGAGGGCGCCGTCCACCTCCACCAGGGCCGCACCTATCTGGTGCGGTCCCTGGACCTGGAGGACTCGGTCGCCCTGGTCGAGCAGGCCGAACCGCCGTACTCGACGGTCGCCCGCGACACCACGGCGATCTCGGTGCTGGAGACGGACGTCGAGGTCCCGTGGGACGAGGGGCGGTTGTGCTACGGCTCCGTCGAGGTCACCAACCAGGTGGTCTCCTTCCTGCGCCGACGGCTCATCACCGGTGAGGTGCTCGGCGAGTCGAAGCTCGACCTGCCTCCCCGCACCCTGCGCACACGCGCCGTGTGGTGGACGGTCACCGAGGACCAGCTGGACGCCGCCCGGATCCACCCGGAGATCCTCGGCGGCGCCCTGCACGCCGCCGAACACGCCTCCATCGGCATGCTGCCCCTCTTCGCGACCTGCGACCGCTGGGACATCGGCGGCGTGTCGGTCCCCCTGCACCCCGACACGCTCCTCCCCACGGTCTTCGTCTACGACGGCCACCCCGGCGGCGCGGGCTTCGCGGAACGGGCCTTCCACACGGCCCGCTCCTGGCTGACCGCCACCCGCGAGGCCATCGCCTCCTGCGAGTGCGAGGCCGGTTGCCCGTCCTGCATCCAGTCCCCCAAATGCGGCAACGGCAACGACCCGCTGCACAAGAGAGGGGCCGTACGGCTGCTCACGGAACTGCTGCGGGGGGCGCCGGAGGAGAAGCCGGTGAGCTGACCGGGCCCGCGGTGGGACCGGTGTCCGCCGGCCCGGGAGGCCCCGCCCTCGCCCTGACCTCCGCGGCGAACGGCCCCCGTCCGGCCGCCGCCGTCACGTCCGAGACCTCCCCCACGACCGCGCACCGCACCAGCCGCGCCCCCTGTGCCCGAGCCACACGCTCCGCGTGAGCACAGGCCGCCGCGGCACCGTGCGTCCAGTGGTCGGCGGCCGCGAGCGCGGCGAGGTCCGCACCGCCGGCCGCGCGATGCCGGGCCAGAACGGCCTGGCCCAGGGCGAGCACCACGCCGAACACCACACACAGCACGGCGATCGCCCCGAGCGTCCAGACGGTGGCCGAGCCCCGATCGGCTCCCGAGCCGCGGTACAGGCCCCCGCGGCGGTGATGCCCCCTCACGGGCCCACCTCCCCTTCCTCCGCCGCCACGGCCCCTGCCGCCACGTCCTCCTCCACAGCCGCCACGGCCTCCTCCCGCACCTCGAACGGCAGCCCCCGCAGCACCGGCGGCCGCGCCACGACCACCACCCGGACCAGGCCACCGCCCCGGTGGACCGTCACGTGCGCCCCACGGGGTGCCGTCGCCCGGGTCACCTCGACCACCGCGTCGGCCGGGTCCTGCCGGGCGGCGGCCCGGGCGCCGGTCCTGGCGGCGTCCACGCACTGGATCTGAGCCGCCATGACGAGCAGGCCCCACACCAGCGCCATCGCGAACGCCACCAGCACCGGCAGCACGACGGCCGACTCCGCCGTCACGAAGCCCCGGTCCCCGCACCGCACCGGTGCCCGCTCACGGACTCGCACTGAGCGCCCGCTTCACGATGTCCTGCAACGCCTCGGTGACCGCCCCGCTCGTCACCACCTGGTAGAGGATCACGGCGAAGCCGACCGCCGCGACGATGCCCATCGCGTACTCGGACGTCACCATCCCCGCATCCCTGTGCGCCGCGCGCGCCCTGCACACCAGAGCACGCATCCGCGCCCGTACCGCCTTGCTCATCTCAACCCCCGTGAGGTCCGTTTCCGTTGATTCCCAGGCGCACCGGTCCTGCCGGTGCGCTGAACCCGTGCGCCGCTCGCGTCAGTGCCTCCAGGTCCTGCCGGTGCTCGCGCGCTCACCTCGCCGTCACGGCCCACCCCCTCCCAGAGCCCCACCCGCCAGCCCGATCACGACGGGCGCGATGCCCACCGCGATGAAGGCGGGCAGGAAGCAGAGCCCCACCGGCGCGGTGACCATGACCGCCGCGCGCCGGGCACGAGCCGTTCCCGTGCGTGCCCACTCGGCGCGGGCGTCGGCGGCGAGCCGGGCGACCGGCGCGGCCGCCGGAAGGCCCGTGACATCGGCCCGTTCCAGCAGTCGGGCCAGCGCCGCGGCGCCCGGCGCTGCGGCCAGCCTCCGCCAGGCGGTGGCCGGCTCGCCGCCCAGCCTCACCTCGGCGGCACCGCGCGCGAGGCCGTCCCCCACGGGGCCGCCCAAAGCCTCACCCACCGCCTGGGCCGCGATCACCGGACCGGCGCCGGCGGCGATGCACGCGGCCAGCAGGTCGGCGGCGAGAGGAAGCTGCCGTGCGGCGACCCGTGCGCCGACCCGTGCGCCGACCGCGTCCACGGGAGCGGCCGCCCGCTGTCGGTGACGCCACCACCCCAGCCCCACAGCACCGGTCACCCCCAGGGCGAGACCGACCGCGCCACCGCCCATCACCCACCCGGCGCCCAGAACGGCCACCTCAGGCAGCCACCGCCGCACAGCCTCCGGCACGGCAGGACGCGAGGTGCCCGGCTCCGCTGCCAGGGGCAGCAACTCGGCGAGCCGCTGCCGCGTCCGGCGCTCACGCCGCACGCCCGTCAACCATCGCGCGAGCCACACCAGGACCAGGGCGATCCCCACGACCGCCCCCAGCCTGTGGACAACTTCCGCACTCATTCCGCCCTCCGTTTCCCTCATCCGGCACGGTCCGACCCGCCATCCGCCACCACCCGACCCGCCATTCGGCACCCACCGGCCCGCCATCCGCACGCCGCCCGTCATCCCGCACCCCCGACCCGTCCCAGCGACCTGTCCCGGCGACCTGTCCCAGCGACCTGTCCCAGCGACCCGTCCCAGAGGACCGCGGCAATCGCCTCGTCTCCTGCCTGTTCCCCGCCTCACACCTCCTCCGCGCCCCGCACGATGCGCACCGCCCACCACATCCCGACGGCCTCGAGCACCCCGCCGACCAGCAGGCACCCCCACCCCGCGCCGGTGTGGAGCAGGACGTGCAGGGGATCGGCGCCGAGTGCGGTCCCCAAGGCGAGTCCCAGGACCGGCAAGCCGGCGAGCATCACCGCCGTTGAGCGCGTGCCCGCCAACTGCGCTCTGAGGTCGGCCCGCTGGTCCCGCTCCGCTCGCAGGGCACCTTCGAGGCGGTCGAGGCCGGCGGCGAGGCCCGCTCCCTGGTCCACCGCCACCCGCCAGCACGCGGCGAGCCCGAGGAGCCCGTCCGCCCCCGGTTGCCGTGCCGCCACCGCGAGCGCACCGGGCACGTCCCCGCCGAACCGTGCCGCCGCCAGCACGGCGGGCTGCGCCGCACCCAGCCCTCCGGAATCCCTGGCGGCCCGCTGCAAGGCCTCACCGGGCTGCCGTCCCGCGCGCACCTCCCCGGCGAGAGCGCCACACAGCGCGATCACGGCGTCACCCCGGCGCTCCCTGTCCCTCCGAGCCTCACGAGCGCGCCGTGCCCTGCGCAGCAGGGGCGCTCCGGCCGCCCCGGCGACGACCGGCAGCACCGAGGCACCCAGCACAGCCAAGACCAGCCCGACGACGGGCGCCCACCACTCGGGACGCCACCGCCCGCGGATCCTGCGCAGCTCGTCGGTCAGGTCCGGCCAGGACGGCGGGCCACTGTCGACCACCCCGCCTCCCGCCAGCAGCAGCTGCGCCCGCCGGGCTCCGGAGTACGGCCCGCCGAGCAGCCAGATCGCCGCGCCGGCGCAGACCGCGGCCGCGGTCATCGGCACCTCAGCCATCCCGTTCATCTCCCTCTCCGCTCCCCTGGCCCCGCAGCAGTTCCCGCAGCCGCTGCCATCCGCGCTCCCGGCTGAACGCCCGCGCCTGCCACCGCAGCGCGGGCACTGTCCGCACCAGTCCGGACGGATCCCGTTCCAGTACGTGCACCTCGGCGATCCGCCGCCGCCCGGCCGGATCGCGCACGAGGTGCAGCACCACCGACAGGGCGGCCGCCACCTGGCTGTGCAGCGCGGCCCGGTCGAGCCCGGCCGCCGTGCCGAGCGCCTCCAGCCGGGCGGGCACGTCCGCGGCGGCATTGGCGTGGACCGTCCCGCAGCCGCCCTTGTCGGGATGCGCGAAAGATTTCAGTCGGCAGCTCGCTGACCTGGGGACTGAAATCTTTGATGAGGTGGCCTGGGTCACATTTGTCGCACGAAAGATTTCAGTGTCCGATCAGCCGCCAACCTTCTGATTACGCAGCGTATTCATAACTCGGGCGGAAGGCGTCAACGCTTCTCCGCGATGAAGTCCGCCGTGGTGTGCAGGAACGCCTTTGGGGGTGGCTAGAGCTGATTGAAGCGCGCTGCCGTACGCCAGGTAGTAGGCGTACGGCAGCGGTTCGTCTCTGCTGTGACCGTGGGCGTGCGGTGTTCCTAGCTGGCGGCGGCTTCGCCGCCTTCGTCCTCGGCGTTCTGGATGTCGCCGGGCGTAGGTGGGTTGGGGTCTTCGTACGGCCGTCCGTTCTCGTAGGTGCTCTGTGCGTGCTCGTTGATGACGATGTCTTCGAGGAGGGTCCGATCGATCTTCTCGGCTCCGGTGAGTACGGCCTCGGCGGCTGCTTCGCGGATGAGTTCCGCGAGGGAGCTGATGTTTCCTCCGGTGCGCTGGTACAGGTACTTCCACAGCGTGGCGAGGGTTCCGGGCCGGTGGTGGTAGAGGACGAGGGCGTCTTCCATCGCGGTGATGACGGAGGTCCAGTCGGCCTTCTCGTCTCGTGTCCGGATGGAGTAGGGCGTCATGTGGAGGAGGGTGTTGCGGCCGGCGGTCTGGGTGCTCCTGGCGTCGCCGGTGCCTTCGAGGAAGAGTCCGGAGTGCTTGAGGTCGACTCCGGTGTAGATGAAGGTTGCCGCGGTGTGGTTGGCGATGTACTTGAGATGATCGTTGACGACCTTTCCCTCCTTGAGGGAGAGGTCCATGAAGTGTGCGTCGTCGATGATCACGAGTTCGACGCCGACCAGGCGCATCTTCTCCAGGACGAGGCGGGTGATGTCGCTCTTGGTCGCGGCGGAGCGGTACTTCTGGCCGAGGTACTGGGCGAGCGCTATGGACAGGTCCTTCGGTGTGGCTTGCGAGGGGATGTTGACGTAGACGACGGGGGTGTAGTCGATCACGTGATCGTCGACTATGTACTGCTTGGCGAAGCGCTCGGGGTAAGTGTCGCGCAGTTCGTGTTCGAAGTCGGAGGCGAACGTCTTGACCAGGGTCGACTTTCCGAGGGTCGCCGGTCCGTCGAGGACGATGCTGCGGCGGGCACCGGCGGGCTGGTGAGCGTTGGTCATCATCCGGCGGCGGATCTGGTGGTGGATCGTCTGCATCTGACGGGTGCGGACGATGACCAGGGCGCTGTGGTGGGCGTTGCGGGCCTGGTTGTGCAGGTGGCGCTCCTTGGAGGTGAGCTTTTCGTAGTCCTTGATGCGCAGCAGCACCGGCCGGGGCGGGAGTTCATAGTCGAGGTAGTCGCGCCATTCCTCCTTGGTGCGTGGCTCGGACAGGCCGGGGTGCCTGAAATCCCCGGGGCCGGGCGTGTCGTCGGGTTCGTCTTTGAAGGGGGAAGGGGTCGGCAAGGTGATCAGCCCTCCTGGCTGGTGCGGGGGTTCCAGACCTCGGCGGGCTGGACGGCGAGGGGGTCGAAGTCGTCGTCCTCGTCGGTCACGGTGGGGACGACATGCAGCGTGGGGATCGTGGGTTCGGCGACTTCCGGCACCAGGCGCGGGACCGGTACGGCTGCGGGGACGGCGGGGGTGGAGCGTGCTTCGTCCTGGGCCTGGGCCTCGGCGCGGTGCTGGTCGCGGGTGTGGCGCTTGCGGTCGGTCTTGGTCCACATCTCGGGGGCGTCGGTGCGGTTCTGCAGGTCCCACAGGGCCTTGGCGATCTGCTCCTGGAAGTCCTTGTCCTTCGGGTCGCCGCCGCGGAGTTCGACCAGGCGCCTGGCTTCGCGCAGGGTGATGTCGGTGAAGGGCTGCAGGTCGTTGAGTGCCTTGGTCCAGCGCAGCGTGTACCAGCGGCCGTCGCGGGGGTTGTGGAAGTAGGCGTGCAGCAGGTTCCGGGGGTCGTAGCGTATGGGCCAGCGTGTGTTCTCGTACGGGGACTTGGCCCGGCGGAACTGGTAGAGGACGTCCGCGTTGTACACGAGGTGGTTGAGTTCGACGCCGTAGGCATTGATGGCGCGGCCGTCGTCGGCGATCGGCAGCAGCTCGTAGTACAGGTTTGGGTCGCGGGGGCAGTCGACGTAGCCGGCCGAGCCGAGGGCCATGGCGTACGCCTCGTTGGGTGAGACGTTCAGGTCGGGAAAGCCTTGCAGGGTCAGGCCCCTGTGGTGCTGGTTCTGGTAGACCGCGACGACGTATTCGGCGAAGAACTCGGCGATCTCGTCCAGGGTCCAGCGAGCCTGCTGTTCAACGTGCTTGCCGCGGTGGGCCACGTTGAAGCCCTTGTAGCCCGCGACGTGCATGGAGAACTGTTCCCGGATCGTCAAGAACAGGCGTTCCACGTGGGGTTTGTCGGTGGGCTTGAGTTTGCGGGCGTCCTGAAGGTCGATCCTCCATGAGCGGCAGGCGCGTTTGACGACGTCGGACTTGTAGGGCTTGCCATGGTCGTAGAGCAAGGTCTCGGGATAGACGACGGGCCGTGCTGCGGCTGCTGCGAGGCGTTCGTCGACGCTGAGAAGCCGTTCGTAGGGCACGCGCAGCATCTGAAAGCGCAGCGCGTCGGCCCACTTGGGCCGCATCGGTTCGGGCGTCATGACGTCCGCCAGCAGCAGGCCGATGTCGATGGCCTTGGTGCCCAGCGGGGTGAGGCGCCAGGCGAGGATGGAGCGGGTGGCGACGTCGAGAGCGACGGTGAGTTCGACGTTGTAGGTGTCGTTCATCGCGGGGTCCCAGGCCAGGACGTCGAGCGGGGTGGTGTCGAGCATGACGACCTGGCCGGGCCGGTGGGCGATGACGTTGCCGAAGGTGCGGTCGGGCTGGTTGGCGTCCGAGATCCGCTGGTAGGCGGGGTCGGAGGGGCTGTGGTGCAGGAGGAGTTTGACCACGCGGCGGAAGGTGTCGGGCTTGGGGAGCTCGACGGTGCCGGGGCCGTAGTCTTCGTCCAGCCGGTTCTGGCAGCGGCGCCTGAAGCGGGTGGAGACGCTGGAGGAGCTGTCGAGGCGTTCGGCGGCGCCCTGTTCGCGGATCGCGGTGATCACCCGCTCGTCAATGTTGCGCAGCGGGTTCCTCAGCCGGGCCTTGCGGCGGTCGACGAGTGCCCACAGGCCCTTCTCTTTCCACTCTTCGAGCAGCTGCCAGATGCGGCGCTCGGTCAGCCCGAGTTCGTCCGCTTTGGCCTTGACGCGGTCGGAGAGCAGGAGGTCGGGGTGGTACTGCGGGCGGGGCTCTCCCGGCTGTTTGTCGAGCGAGTCGCCCGAGCGGTAGCCGGTGGTCGCCTCGTGCAGGTGGGCTTCGAGTTCGAGGGCGTCGTCGCGGGCCTGCTTGTTCTTCAGTGACGCCAGGACTCCGCCGGGGTCGAGGCCGGCGGCACCGTTGTCGGCGTTGGCCGGTGGCGCGGCCAGGGCGCGGAAGGAGGGGTCGGTCAGCAGAACGCTGAGCATGATCGTCTGGTGGTGTCCGGAGATGGAGCGCAGCCGGACCAGAGCGCCGGTGAGGCCGGTGACCTGGTGCTGTTCTTCCTCGAATTCGATCCAGTCTTCGGTTGCGATGCGGTAGCGCTGGTCCATCAGCTGTGCTCCGGGACGGGTGCGGCCCACACCTGGGTGTGGTCGCGTAGCGGGCGGGTGAGGTCGAAGTGCAGGCGGTGGTGCCACATGAGGTGGTAGGTGACGGCCCGTTCGATCCCCGGGGTGGGCCACAGGGAGAGCAGCTCGGCGATGCTGACCGGGTCCTGGGCTCGGAAGAGAAGCACGCGGGCGAGGGGGGCGGCGGCGTGCAGCGGTCTGCGGTAGCCGGCCAGCCATTCGACGGTGGCCCACAGCTGCGGATCGGGTTCGCCGACCATCTGGTAGTCCCAGCCGAGCACCTGGCATGCCGCGGCCGTACGGCGGGCCTGGAGGAGCACTTTGGGTTTGTTGAGCTGTTCGGGGTTCTTCACGTCCAGCAGCAGCACGGAGCCGTCAGTACGGCGGACGAACAAGTCCGGATAGTGGGTCCAGGTGCCGTCTGCGTCGACGCCCTCGAAGACGAACGGCTGGGCCGCGAAGCAGGCGACCTTCGCATCGAAGTCGAGGAGCTTCATCCAGCGGGCTTCCAGGAAACTCTCGTATTCCAGGACGGTGTCGCTGCTCGCTGCCCAGTAGGAGCCGGGGGTGTGTTCCTGTCCGACGTAGGTGGGGAAGTCGCGGGTGGGCCGGCAGGTTTCGAAGCGCACCTCGCGCGCCTGTTCGGCGGGCAGGAGCCGCTCGGTGCCGCCGGCGTCGTAGAAGTGGATGTACAGCTGGTGGGATGCGTGCCGCAGGGGCCGCAGCGTGTTGGGTCTTTTCGGGGTCATGCCCCTCCCGTCGTATCGGGTTCGAGAAGGTCCCGGCCGAAGGCGGTCAGCTGCGCCGCGACCGTGTCGGGGATCCAGGCGGCGAAGCGGCGCCAGCCCTCCCGGACGGATTCGGTGGTGGCCGCCTTCCACAGCGCGGGGTCGTAGGCGGGGGCTTCGCGGACGTCTCCGGCGGTGAAGTGCTGCCAGACCCAGGCGGCGGAGTGACGGCGGCGCTGGAGGGTGACGTCGTGGTCGAGCGGGCGGCACACGGGATACAGGACCGCGTGCGGCACGGCGGTCAGGCCGGCCAGTTCCCGGCGGCGGGCCGCGTAGTCGACCAGGCCGCGTTCACAGAGCCGGACACCGATCTGCTCGGTGGCCCTCCAGAAGGCGTCGGGGTCGGTGATGCGCTGGACCAGGGTGTTGGTGGCGCGGGCGGCCTTGAGCGGGTCCATGGCCAGGTCGGAGGCGGCCTGCTGCCAGCTCGTGGCACCGGCGATGCGGGCCAGCGCCAGGGCGGCGAGGCGGCGCCCGCTGGCCGGGGCGGTGCCGGGCAGTTGGGTGGCGAGTAACTCCGTGTAGTCGTCGACGTCGACGAGGTGGGGCAGGTGGGCCGTCGTGTAGGCAGGCCGGACGGCGGGGCGGACGGCGAGTGCTCCGGCGATGCGGGAGGAAGGCGGGGCGGCGGCCCGCACCAGCGGCTCCAGGCAGGCGGGGCGGGGCACGACCCGCAGGGGATCGCTCTTGCCCGGTGTCCGGCGCCGGGCGACCGCGCGCTGCATCCAGGTGCTCAGCACCTCCTGGCAGGTGCGCTGGTCCGGGGCGAACAGCGTGGGCTCGGTCAGGGCGAGCACGACCGCGGCGTGGACCGCGCTGGGCGGGCTGGCCCGCAGCTGTGTGCCCGCGCCGCCCCGGCTGGCCTGCTGCCGCTCGTGCAGGTCGGCAGCGAACTGTTCGGCCGCATCGTCCGGCAGCGCGGTGCAGGCAGCGAGGTCGTCGGCGGTGGCCACCAGCCGTACCAGGGCGGCGGTGAACCGCAGCGCGGCGAAGAACTCCGCCGGAGCCGCTCTCTGGCCGGCGACCCGTGCCGCCGCGCGGCCGTCGGCGATGTCCAGGACGCGCTGCTGCAGTGCGGCGAGCTCGGCAGGCACCGGGACCGCGGGCAGCGCGGCCAGGTTCTGATCGCACAGCCCGGCCTTGCGGCGCCTGGTCGCGGGGCGGCGGTTGTTGCAGCGGCCCAGGTCCACCTCCTGGCGGCGGGTGATCAGGCCCCGGGGGTGACCGTTGTAGCCGCGGCCCAGCCGGATGCCACAGCGGCGGCACACGTCCACCAACAGCACCTGGTGCACCGGGCACACCGCGGCGATGCCCAGCCGCCACCACAGCGGCCACACCGGGCAAGCTGCCAGACACTTGGGGCAGGCCCGGCTTGAGGTGAACAGGGCCCACTCGCGGTGTCCAAGCGCCGTGAGCGACGCCTCGGAGCCGAGATCAAGCCCGGCGAAGTCCAGCGCACTCGCCGCGTACCGGGACAGCTGCATCGCCCGCAGCGCCTGCGCGTCGAGCCCGGTCGCCGCCTCAGCCCGCGCCAGGCTCCGTTCGGTCAGCGCGATCCCGAAGAACAAGGGCCGCACCACGGAGTAACCCGGGTGGCACTCCAGTCCCACGGCCTGCGCGGCTTCACCGGGAGCGAGCTGCCAGTCGGCCGCGGCCCGGCTCAGCCAGGAGGCGAAGGACTCACCGTCGGCAGGAACCAGAACGGCAGGCAGACGCCGAGGCAGACCGCTTGCCCCCATGGAACCACCCTCCCCACCACGGTCTTGTAGGAAATCTCCTACAACCGTGTGACTGTACTACGGTTACCGGCTGTGGCGAACAGCGATTCCGATGCCGGTGTCCCGGCCCAGCGACTGGCCTTCGGGCGGCGGCTTCGGGCCCTGCGCATGCGTGCGGGAATGACCCAGACCGCGGTGGCCGCCGAGGCGGGGATGGACCGGTCCTTCTACGCCGAGGTGGAGGCCGCGGTCCACAGCGTCTCCGTCGACCGCATCCCCGCCCTGGCCCGGGCTCTGGGGGTCACGCCTGCCGAGCTGTTCCAGGACACGGACCCGGACAGCGAGTAGGAACCCGTGCCCGCGCCTCCCCGTCCTCTTCCTTCACCCACGTCAACAGCCGGAACTCCGCGCCGGCTGCCTGCGGTCCCCCTGCCGGGCACACGGGAGTCGCTGCCCAGCTGGATCAACCGGATCGCCCTCGCCTACCAGATACGCCAGCAGGACACCCTGGAGTCCCTGGGCGTTTCCGCCGCGGAGATACGCAAGGGGGCGGCGGGCCTGGCCCTTGCGCCCTCGGCCGTCGAGGCGATCAGCGCAGCGACAGGGGTGTCCCCGGAAGAGATCGGCGACATCCTGCTGTCCCGCTTCGCGGCCACTGCCCTGCCCAATCTCCCCCTCCCGCCCTACAAGCGACCAAGCGCGCTCACCGGCTGGTCCATGGGCGCATGGGTTCTTCGCCGCCACTCCAATTTCTGCCCCAAGTGCCTCGCCCGAGACGGCCGGTGGCGGCTGGAGTGGAAGCTGCCCTGGAGCTTCGCCTGTCTGGATCACATGGTCTACCTGCGTGAAACGTGCCCGCAGTGCGAGCGCGTGCAGAGCGGTCTGTGCTGGGGGTGGGACAGCCGCGTATGCCAGCTGAGGCGTCCCGCGACCCAGCTGGAGGCCCCGTTCCCCGCCCGCATCCCGCATTCCGGCCCCGGCCAGGCCGTGGTGTGCCGTGGCCGCCTGGACCGGGCCGAGGTGATCCGCATCACCGACATCCGTGCTCTCAAGGGTCAGAGGCGGCTGTTGCGGTGGCTGTACGGAACGCCGGAAAAATCCTCTCGGGAGAGGGAGTTCGCCTCGCTGACCGCTCTCGCGGCCCAGCGGCTCACTCCCGGCATGCTGGAGGGAGCCCAGGCGGAACTCCGGGACGTCCGCCTCTTCGACGACACGGACACCGACACCGGCTGGCCCCAGGCCGAGCCGGAACTGTCACAGATGTGGGCCGCCCCCCTGCGGATGGCCGGGGCCGCCCGCGTGGCCCAGCGCCTGACGACGAAGGATTACCACCCGGCGAGGGCGGCTCAGTGGCTGGTGCTCAAGCAGCCACGCTCCGGCGCCCGGTTCGCCCGTCTCGCCGACCGCGGACGCCAGTTGTCCGGGACGTCCCTGGTGTATGGGCCGTTCCACCACCCCACCGAGCACATGCACGAGGCCCTGCGGGTCGGCCTGGTGTCCCTGCCCCGAGACGGCCCCGCCTACATCAGCACCCTCTCCACGTACCGCGTCCCTCCCACGCCCCGGAGCATGACCGGGGCGAATACCGACCAGGAGTCCCGGTGACACCGAGCGCCCCCGGAAACCGAGGGGACAACATCCCGCCGCCCGGCGAAGCGGTGAAGCGCCCGCGGCGCGGACTTCAACAGGCCCGGCCCGTCCTGGACGAGCACCGGCCTCTGCCGCGTCGCCTGCCCGCCGTACCGCTGCCGCAGCCTGGAGAGTCCCTGTTCAGCTGGGTCGACCACGTCGCCGCCAGCTACGAAGTGGACCGCACTCAGATCATGCACGCCCTCGGCCTGGAGCCACGGTCCAACCATGCGGCACACCTGGCGCAGTACACCGCTCAGCTCCCGCTGCCCGCCGTCCAGATGCTGCAGGCGGCGACCGGGCTGGAACCCGCCCGGCTGCGCGACATGACCATCTCGGGCATCAGCACGGGCCCCGAGCGCCGCAAACCGTACCGGGAGATGCCCTGGGCGCCGGGGGAAACATGGGCGTTCTGCCCAAAGTGCCTTGAACCACCGGTGCGCTGGCCGCTGTGGTGGTACCAGTCGTGGGCGGTGCTGTGCCCCGTGCACGACTGCTACACCGCCTCGTTCTGCCCGGACTGCGGCGCCCCCTTCTCCCCGTCCATCCTGCGCGGAGACGCGGCCGGGCGATGCCCCGGCTTCCTCTCCCGCTCCGATGAACGGCTTCCCGAATCTCCCGGCAAGCGCCGTTCCAAGCGCAAGCGGTGCGGCCGCCCGCTGTGGGAGATCGTCACCCCGCCCGTCGCCGATCCGGTGGTACGCGACGTGCACCAGACCCTGATCGCATACCTCGCCGCGGTCCGCTCCAGTCGGCCGACCGCCACGCAGCAGTGGTTCGACGACTTCCGGACGCTCCGCATCCTTCTCAAGGATCCCGAACCGCTCCGCGTCCAGTCCTTCACCAGCCCCGATCCGGCGCTGAGGGAGCGCTACACCGACCAGCCGGCTGATGACGGCTGGGGGATTGACGGCGACGTCATCCAGTGGCAGCCGTCCGAGTCCGGTTTCCTCCACCCGTGGCGGCAAGGCGCGTTCGGATCGCGCCGCAAGGAACGTGACCCGGTCACCGCGGCCGCCGAGTTCAGCGTCATCGGGCGCATCCTTGGCAGCGGCGACATGGCTGCCGCCGCTTGGGAGACCTTCGGTGTCCCCCGCCGTGCCGCTCTTAGATCGTTCGGTGACGAGCTGCCGTCCTACCTGTCCGGGGCCAGTCCCCAGCTCCACGGGCTTCTGCGTCAGGCTCTGGAGACGGAAGCCGTCGACCAGGTCCTCGGCCCCGCCCGTTGAGGTGACGTCCGGGTGTGGTGCGGCAGCCTCAGATGGCCATCACGCCGCCGCTGTTGTCGTGGACGATGACCTGCCACTCCAGTACCGGGCAGGCAGCGACCATCAGCGTGTCCAGCCCGTCCACGCCGCCCGCGGCGACGCGGCCCAGTGCCTCGTCGTGGACGGGGAAGTTGCCCTGCAGCGCGTCGCAGTGAACGCAGCCGTTGGACAGCTGCCGCTCGCGCATGGTCCTGCTGTAGCGGCTCTTGACGGTCGCGGCCAGAGGGCCGTGGCCGTGCTGCTGGAGCAGCCGCCGCACCAGAGCCATCGTCTTGGCGTTGTCCGTGGTGAACAGCCCGACGTAGCCGCGGCCGGGCCGCTGCGGGTACAGACCGATCAGACACACCGTGTCCTTCCCGCAGGCCCAGCACGCCCGGCTCAGCGTGAGGACGCGCAGGGCCACGGTGGTTGCGATGCCAGGCGGCGGCACCGTCGGCAATTCGATGGCCTCTGGGTCGAAATCGTCGGCCGCAGCACGCTCATCGACGTACTGGCAGGTCGCGCACCGCACTTCCCAGCCTCCGTCGAGGCTCTTGCCGAGAACTCCGCCGCCTGCCGACACCCACACTGAGCACGTCGCGCAGCCGCCCGCGAAGCGATTCTCCACGCCACTCCCTTCCGGCTATGTTTCCGCACGGCTCCATTCGAGGCGCCATTGTCACCCTGGTCCGAGGCGCTGGCAGGCGACGATCCCCCGGCGTCGCGTACGGCCGGTATGCCTCTGCCCGGCGCGCGATCGTCGTCTGTCAGCGGGCAGCGTCCAGGAGCAGGCGGCGCCTGATCACGATGTTCCGCCACCGCTCGCGGGTGCGCTCTTCCCCGTCGATCCACCGTGCCCGCGGGGCCTGTTCGGGCAGCGGGAGGCCGACCATGAAGTGCGCGATGTCGACGTAGTAGGCGTAGTCACCGCTCTGCGTGAGCTCGCACAGGCGGCCGATGCCCGCCGTGAGATCGTTGTGCGCGTCGAGGACCGCATGGTGAAAGCACAGGGCCAGTTGGAGCTTGGCTGCGGCGTAGGAGACGCCGGAGACGCCGATCTCGGCGAGGAGGACAGCAGCCCGCTCCGGCAGGTCTTGGGCGAGCCCGGCATCGCGTACGAGGGCGGCGATGCGCGCGGTCAGCTCGGTGGAGCGCAGGCTGAGGCGCGACAGCAGCCTGTCTGCCACGTCGAGCTCGTCATCGGCCCGCAGGGGTCGGTGAAGGCGACGGCAAAGGCAAGATGCGCCTGGACCATCGCCCTCTCACCCTCGACCGCGTGCTGTTCCGCCTCGCTGCGGTCGGCCAGATAGGCGGCCTCCGCACGGTCCATGTCTCCTTGCACCCACCACACGTCGCCCAGCACCCGCTGGTGGCGCCCCGGCCAGCCCAGTCGCCCGGCGGCTTCCACGGCCGCGGGAAAGTCTCCCGACAGCCTGCTCAGATGTGCCAGGCCGCGTCCTGCGGCGAAGGCCAGGCGGCCTCCGGCCGCGGCGACGCGCTGCATGCCCCGGCGCGAGTCATCGGTCAGTCCGAGGTCGCGCTGGGCCTTGGCCAGGTAGTACGTGGCGAGCTCGACGAGATCCTCGGGGAGCAGCCTGGACGCCAGGACGGCCGAGAGCCGGCTGACGGTTCGTTCACGGTGCTCATGCTGACGGCGGGCTATGGCGCTGAGCGTCTCCACCAGGGCATGCGCGGCAGTGGTCAGGCTGCCCTGCTGCATGTCGCGGGCTGAGGGGAGCACCAGCGGCTCCCCTATGGAATCTCCCACGTACTGGAAGGCGGCATCGGCGAGCCAGCCGAGATCCAGGTCGAAGTCCCGTGCGAGGGCGAGGCCCTGCTGGAGGCAGCCGACCAGGACGGCGCGGTCGCGTCGCGGGTCGTGGCGGCCACTGCGCTTCCAGAGCGAGGAAGGCGCGCTCGGCCGCGCGCCGCCAGTCCTCGTCCGACCAGCGGTCGTCGCTCGCGTCGTCCGCGTTGCGGATGGCGGAACGGATGAGGTCGTGGAGGTGGAAGGGCCAGGGGCTGGAGGCCGACTCCCGGATGAAGGGGCGCTCGGTCAGCCGCAGGGCGGGGGCGTCGTGGTCCATGCCGGCGACCTCGGTCGCCAGGGGGACGGAGAAGGCGCTGAGCAGGCTCACGGAGCGCAGTACGTGACGTTCTTCGCCGCTCAGGTCACTGAGGGTACGGGCGATCAAGGCGGGGAAGTCGTGGTCGAAGTCTGCGACGTGCGGCTGCCGGCCGCCTCGCCGCAGTTCCAGGGCGAGGCACGTGGTGCCGTCGATGCTCTTCGCGGCCTGGGCTGGCAGATCGATGACGCGCTCCTCGACGGCGATCCCTCCACTCCGGTCCCCATCCTGCAGGCCAAGTCCTCGGCACAGGCGGTCCGCACGCGAGGAGGCGCGATGGCGCCGCCGAGGCCAGATCTGGCTCATTTCCGCCCGCGCCCGCGCCGTAGCAACGGTGGTGAGGTGTCGGGGGTCCTGAGCAGCAGCCGGAGACCAACCGAGGCGCCCGAGCCTGCCGACGCGGCGTCTTCGACGACAGCGAGGACGACGAGGAGTCCCTGACCGGCGACGGCGCCTCGGGCATCTGGCCGACTGAACACGCACAGCCGAGCGAGTCCTCAACCTCCCAGGTGCAGGAAGCCGGCATGCCTGCTCCGCACCGCCCCAGGTCACGGTCTACACCCCCTTGCCCAGCTGCTACCTTCCAGAGTCATGAAAGAAGCCGTTTATGTGGGCAATGCAGGTTTGGATGCGGCACTCGATCATGGGTGGTTGCTGGGGCACTTCAAGGAGGCGTCTGACCCCCGACATAGCGAGGCGGTTGAGATCAAGTGGGGCGTACACCCGCGGGGCGACGAGCGGGCGCAGTGGGTAACCGGTGAGCAACGTACAGCCCTCTTGGTGCTCATCAGTGGTCGCTTCCGTGTGGAACTTCCTGGGCGCAGCGTTCTACTGGCTGAGCAGGGGGACTACATTGTGTGGGGTCGGGGTATCGATCACTCTTGGTATGCCGAGGAAGAATCCGTTGTGTTGACAGTTCGCTGGCCGTCCGTCCCTGGGTACAGGGTGATTGGCGATAGTGACAGCGCGGTCATGTCCCCGGGCGTGGTGCTCGAGTGAACTGAGGTTGTTCCCGGGAGTGGGCACCGGGTTTCATGCGGCGGGTGACAGCTTACGTGATAGCCGAGGGCGGAGTGCCGACGGCGCCGGTTGTAGTACGGCATCCAGTGGAACAGTGCCAGCCTCGTCTGTGCCTTCGAGGGCCGGCGCCTTCCATGCGGCAACTCCCGCTTCAGGCTCTGACCGTCGTGCACTTCTTGCGCCGCAGATAACGGCCGACGATGGAGTTGATCCGCACGAGCCGTGTGACGCGCTTGCGGTTGATCTGCCGGCCATGGGTGCGCGGGGCACTATAGGCGCCGGGCGGTGCTTGCCCTGGATCTCGCGGATCTCGGCCACCGTCGCTGGGGCGGGGACTGGAAGCGGAGCGTCAGCCACCCGCCAGTCCCCGACGCTATTGAGATTGGCCATCCGCTGACTGCGGCGGCGGGAGAAAGCCGTCACGCACGAATGAGCCCACATAGCGGGCGAAGAGTGCATCGTCGATCACAGCACAGGTCACCCCGCTCGCCCGCAATGCGCGGCGGGTGGTCTTGGAGTCGAAGACCGGGGAGCTCGTGCGGATCTTCCCGGACGGTGTGGAGCCCGTCGGTGGCAGGAGGCCAAGCAGAGGGAAAGCCGCATTGCCTGGGTCCTGTTCCACCTGCTGGTGCCATGACTCTAGAGGAGTGTCATCCAGGCGGTAGCCGAGCGCGCGGAGCCGGGCCACAATGTCGGCGAAGGACAGGTGACGTTCGCTGGAGAGGTGATAAGTGCGGCCCGCGGTCGAAGGATCGGTGGACAGGACGCTGATCGCGGCGCTCACGAAGTCGACAGGGACCAGATCGAAGTCGGATGGGTAGTCGCATGGGGCGATCCCAGCCTGAAGGCAGCCCTTGACCAGCAGCCAGAGGAAATCCGAGGTCTGGCAGAGGCCGCTGGTGGTTTCCCCGCTAATCCTGGTGGGGCGGAACACGGTAACGGGCAGGCTGCGTTCCCTGGCCTTGGCTACCAGCGCCTCGGCCACCCACTTGGTCTGGGCGTATCCATGGCGCAGCAGTGCTCCGTTGCCCAGCGAATGCGCGGGTGAGATGTGGCCGCCTAGTGGCCCGTCAGGGGGGTAGACACCGACGGTGGAGACGTGGTGCATCGGCACGGTGCGGTGGGAAGCGGCTAGTCGCAGTAGTTCGGCGGTGCCGTCGACGTTGACAGCTTTGAGCTGATCGTAGGTGTAGGTGAGGTTCACAGCGGCACCGCTGTGAAAGATCGCGTCGATGGAGCGCGCCAAGTGGTCGAAGGTTAGCTGGTCGAGACCGAGGCGGGGTAGTCCCAGATCGCCAACCAGCGGTTGGATGCGGGCCGCGTAGCGCCCGCACCACAGTTGGTAGCGTTCCAAGGTGCGGCGCAGGCGCTTGTGGGCGGCTGCGGTGTCGTCCGCGCGGACAAGGCAGTGCACCGTTGCATGGGTGCGTTCGAGCAGGTCACGGAGGAGGAACGCGCCGAGGAATCCGGTGGCTCCCGTCAGGAGGATGTGGCGAGGGTGGGCCGTCGCGGGCACTATCTCGGACGCGGCGGTGAGCTCGGCGGCGAGGACGGCGCGCGATGCCAGACCCGTTGCCTGTGGGGTGGCGCCGGTGCTGCGGATCAGGCTGGCAAGGGCGGAAATGGTAGGGGCGGCGAAAATGTCAGCGGGGCGAAGGTTCAGGTCCAGTTCGGTGCGGAGTCTCACGGCGAGACGTACAGCGAGGAGCGAGTTGCCTCCGCGGGAGAAGAAGTCGTCGTCCGGGCTGATGCGGTCGGTACGCAGAATGTCGGTCCAGACAGCGGCCAGTTCGTGTTCGAGGCCGTCGGAAGGGACACGTTCCCATGACGTCACGGGGCGCGAGGCCCGGGTGACGGATGAGTGCAACCGGTGGACGGCCGCTCGGTCGGTCTTGCCGCTGGCGGTGCGGGGCAGGGAGGTGACCCGGACAGGGTTGGGGGGGAGAAGGTAGTGAGGCAATCGATCTCGCAACGCCTTGTGCACTTGGTCCGGTTCCGCCGTTCCGGTGAAGTAGGCAGCCAGATGCCTTTCCTCGGCACTGGTGCCCTCCACCAGGACGACGGCTTCTGTTACACCGGGAATGGCTTTGAGCGCGGCCTCCGCCTCTCCTGGCTCAACGCGGTAGCCGCGGATCTTGACCTGGCCGTCGATCCGGCCTAGGAACTGAATGGTGCCGTCGGCCAAGAATCTTCCCAGGTCGCCGGTGCGGTAAAGAAGCCCTGAGCGGGAGGGTGCGAAGATGTCGGGGGTGAAGCGTCGAGTGTGTGTGGCCTCGTCCGAAAGATAGCCCAGAGCCACCCCATCGCCTGCGACGCAAATCTCGCCGACGGCTCCGATCGGGCGCGGCCGGAGTCGCTCGTCGAGGATGTAGACCTTACTGCCAGGGACCGGTCGTCCGATCGGCGGCCGGTCCGGCCAGGTCGTGGGAGCACCGGTGAGTGGATGGGCGGTAACGACATGGGTCTCGGACGGCCCGTATTGGTTCTCCAGCCGCGCCTGGGGGCAGCCGGCGAAGAACTCCCTGATCGCTGGGGTCACGTACAGCTCTTCTCCCGCCGTGATCACCTCACGGAGACTGTAAGCGCGGCGGCCGACTGCGACGGCGTAAGCAGCGAGCTGTTGGAGAGCAACGTAGGGCAGGAAGAGACGCTCGGCCGAGTGTTGCTCGATGAGGTCGAGCACGCGGTGCGGGTCGCCTCGGATGGCGTCCGGCACGAGGACGAGGGTGCCACCAGAGCCCCAGCTGCTGAATATCTCTTGGAACGCCACGTCGAAGCCAAGCGGCGCGAATTGCAGGGTGCGTGTACCGTCCGCCGCGTCGGAGGCCTGGCACTGCCAGGCCAAGAGCGCGGCGAGAGAGCGGTGGGGCATCGCCACCCCCTTCGGCTGTCCGGTGGAACCGGAGGTATACACGACGTAGGCAAGATCGTCGGGCGTAACGGACGGCAGTGTCGCCGACGAGGCGTCGGGGGCGTCCTCTAGAAAGAGTGTGGTGACGCGGGGCGGGACTAGGCCCGGGGCAGTGGCCACCTCACGTCCGGTGAGCAGGGCGGCCGCCCCACTGTCGCGGATCATGAAGGCGGTGCGCTCCAGCGGCAGGGCGGGGTCGATCGGTACGCAGGCGCCGCCGGCGCGCAGCACCGCCAGTATGGCGATCATGGCGTCGGCCGAGCGTTCCAAGCGGATGCCGATTCGCTTCCGGGCGAGACCGCAAGCCACCAGCCACCGCGCTCGGGATTCCGTAGCCGCCCAGAGCGCCGCGTATGTCAGCCGCCGCTCGCCGTCGACGAGGGCCAGGACGTCCGGCATTAGCCGGGCGGTTCGTTCGGTGGCCTCGTGGGCGAGCGGCCGGTCGCCAGTCGGCTCGGGGCCGTGACTGAGCCGGTCGGTGATCAGGTGCCGTTCCACCTGGGACATGACCGCCAAGTCGTCCACCGCCCGGTCGGGGTTATGCGCGGCGTCGGCGAGCAGTGCGAGGAAGCGCTCGGTAAGTCGGCCTGCGGTGTCGGGGTCGAAGATTTCGGCCGCGTACTCCAGCCTGCCCCGGTAGCCCCCGTCTTGGGGGATGAGATTGAGGAAGACGTCGAACTTGGCCGTACCGTTGTGACTGTACAACCGCTTGGTGGTGACACCGGGCAGGCGGAGCCCGGGGGCACCGGCGTCGTCCACGGTGAACACGATCTGGAACAGCGGGAATCTGGACTGGGTCCGCTCACCAGCCCGCTCCCCCACCAGGCGGCTAAACGGCACACAGCGGTGCGCCATAGCCCCGCGTACGACGGCACTCGTAGCGGCGACGAGATCGCGGAACGACTGGCCGGGGCGCATGTGCTGACGCAGCGGCATGACATCGGTGAGGCAGGCAATCAGCGGTTCGAGCTCCCACCGGTCCCGCCGACTGACCGGGGTGCCCAGCACGATGTCGTCCTGGCCTCCGAGCCTGCTGACGAGGACGGTCAGTGCTGCGGTGAGTAGGACGAAAGGTGTGGTGCGCAGTTCCCGGCAGGTCCGGTGGACGGCGGCGCCGAGGTCTGCTCCGACGGTGAACTCGATCAGACCGCCTTCATCGCCCAGAACCTGTGGGCGGGGGCGATCCAGGGGGAAGGCGGACTCGTCAGGCGCGCCGTCTAGCGTCCGTCGCCAGTACTCCATGGCCTCGTCGGCCGCGGCCGTCTCCTGGCGACGGGCCGTCGCATACTCGCCGAACGACAGTGGCAGTTCTGCAAGATCTGGGGCACGGTTCTCGACGAAGGCCTGGTACAGCTCGCTGAACTCCTCGTCCAGCAGACGTAGGCTCCATCCGTCGATGACGGCGTGGTGCAGGGCGATCGCCAGGACGGCGTCACGCTCGCCGATACGCAGCAGGGTCGCCCTGAGCAGCGGGGGTCGCTCCGCGGGCAGCGGGCCGGAGATGGCCACGCGGACAGCTTCCGGTAGGTCGTCCGCCGTAACCAAACGGATGTCGAGCGGCACCTGGGTAGGAGGACACACCACCTGCACCGTCCGGCCGTCCTCGAGTACCAGAGCGGTGCGCAGCGGCTCGTGGCGCGTGACGATCGCGGTCAGCGCAGCCTCGATGGCCGCAGTGTCGATGGTGCCGCGCAACCGGTGAATCCAGGACTCCACATAGCGGCCGCTCCCCGTCTGGAACTGATCGTTGAGCCAGATGGACTCCTGCTCCCAGGACATGGGGTACCTGGACATGGGGCGTGGGGTCACGCGTCACCTTCTGTGGTGTCATGTTGTCGCAGCGAGCCGGCCAGCGCGGCTCGGTCCAACTTTCCGTTTACGGTGAGGGGGAGGCCATCCCTGCGGTGCACAAGATCCGGCACGAGGTATCGCGGGAGTCTGGCGGCCAGGGCCTGGCGCACGGTCTGGGGAAGCGGGAGGTCCGGCGCGCCGGCGGCGCCGTCGCAGGTGTAGAAGAGCGCCATCCGCTCGTATCCGCCGCTCTGCCTGCGGATCGGGACGACCGCGCACTCGCCGACTCCCGGCAAGGTCTGGGTGAAAGCCTCCACCTCTTCCGGTTCCACCCGGTGTCCCCTGACCTTGACCTGCCGATCAGAGCGCCCTGCGAAGTGCAGTACGCCGTCGGGGTCCTGGAAGCCGAGGTCCCCCGTGCGGTAGACGCGGGTACGGAGGCCGTCGAGGACCACGGTCGGGAAACTGCGTGCGGTGAGCGCCGGATCGCCGAGGTAGCCGACGGCGACACCGTCCCCAGTGACGCAGATCTCCCCGACAGAGCCGGGTTCGGCGGGACGCCCGTCCGACAGTACGTAGATGTGCCGCCCCGGTACCGGGTGACCCACCGGGATGCCGGACGGCAGGTCGCAGTCCGGCCGTCGTATCCGTCGAGCAGTGGCGAACACGCAGCTCTCGACGGGTCCGTAGCCATTCGTCAGCACGATCCCAGGGTGTGAGTCGAGGAACGCGCGGACCCTGCGCACGGAGAGCCGTTCACCGCCGGTGAGGACATGACGCAGTCCCCGGAAGCCGCCGGGGTCCTCGTCCATGAAGAGGTTAAACAGCGAGGCGGTGAGCCACACTGTGTCAACGCCGTCCCGGTCGGCGAGTACGCGCAGGGTGCCGGGCATCAGGTAGTCCCTGTCCACCACAACACTGGTCCCGCCGTTGATCAGCGGGCCCCAGGTCTCCATGGTGAAGGCGTCCCAGCTCACGGGCGCGGCCTGGGGCATCACCGGAGCAGATGGAAACGGCTCGAAGCCGCCGCTGAAGAGGCTGGTGGTGGCCTTATGGCTGGAGACCACGGCCTTCGGGCTGCCCGTGGTCCCGGATGTGAAGAAGACTGTTGCAGGGCTTTCGGGGTCAACTGGCGAGCCCGGGCGGGTGGAGGACAGCTCCGCCGTACGGCGGACGCCGTGCGGCGGCGGGTGCCATACCGGCCCGGTCCAGCCGCCGGGCGCGTCAAGGGCGACAGTCACGCGGGGGCGCAGCATCCTGAGCACACGGTGGATGCGGTCAGCGGGCCATCTTGGATCCAGGGCCGCGTACGCCGCTCCGGTCTTCAGCACGGCGAGCAGCGCCGTCACCAGTTCCGCCGATCGGGGCAGCAGCACCGGTATGAAGCCGCCCGGGCCAGCACCCCGCTCGCGGAGCGCGACAGCCCAGACGTCGGACGCTGCGTCCAGTTCCGCGTAGCTGATCCGGGTGGTGCCGTGGACAAGGGCGATGGCGTCCGGGGCGATCTGGGCCCGGCGCCCGACCGCCGTATGAATGGGCAAGGGGGCGGCCGGGTATTGCGACGGGCTGGCGTCGGCACGGACGTTCAACGGGCCTCCCGAGCTGCGGAGACCACCGCGATAAACCCGGCGAGGTCGTCACTGTCGAGCAGAGCCTCGGGGCCGATGTCGAGGGCAAATTCCCGGCTGACGCGCAGGCATATCCGCATCGCGTCGAGGGAGGTGCCGCCCATGTCGTAGAAACTGTCGGTCGGTCGTTGGGGGCCAGAACGAATCACTTCGCCCACGATGGACAATACGACTTCTCCGGTGCTGTCAGCTGTCATCATCGGGTCCGGCACTCTGGGTAACCTTCCTGTGTCCGTCGGCGTGAATATTCTGGGATTGATCAGCCCGTGGCGATTACCGAGAAACCCTTCAGGTTCACGTCATGTCGCTGCAGGGTGCCTGCACATGCTCGGCGTTGGTCGGGTCGGGCATCACGACGTTGTCTCCGCCGAATCCCAGCCGTCGGGCGTTGGCGATCGCTGGGCGTCTTGACGTACGTGCCTTTCTGCCTCATTCCTCGAGCGTCTCTGCAGTGGAGGACCGGTCATCCGAGCACGATAAGGTTCCCGGGTGCGGGCATGGACAGCTCCGATGCAGATAGGCGTGTGGGCTGTTTTCGCGGTAGGTGGCTCTTTAATACGGCGGTGTGAGGCCGGCGCGGGCGGACGATTCGACGTTCAGAGCGAGCGGAGGTAGATCGTCTCGATCACAGAGTGGCCCGGGTCGGGGTAAGGGTCGTTGTCGAGGTTGCCCGAAATGCGTTCCACAAAGTCGTGGACATCACGCGCCACGTAGCCGTAGTCACTCAGCCTCTGCGTCAGGCCGATGTCCTGAAGCAGGGACTGGAGAGCGTGGCGGAGGTCAGTCGCACCGAGAAACCGAGCTAGAGCCGTTGCCTCGTCACTGGCCACGTGCTCGACGGATTCCAGCCATGCGGGGTACAGCATGGCCAGGCCGCGTCCGTGGGAAGGGCCGACACGTTCGGCGGTTCCGATCGCCTGCTGCATCCTGTGAGGGAGACACGTGCTGGCCGTGGCCACATTGATGCCGCCCAGCAGGGCTCCGAACGCCATCCTGTCCCGGACTTCTGTGCCTGTGTCGCCGGCGGCTAGACGGCGCAGGGCCGGTGCCAGGAGCTGGGCGGCCTGCTCTGAGAGCGCTTTGTTCATTTCGCCGGAACGGCGGGCGAGGAAGCCCTCGATGGCGTGGGCCATAGCATCGAAGCCCGAGTCAAGGGCGACGCGGCGGGGGAGCGTATCGGTCAAGGACGGGTCGACGAGCGCGACCTTCGGGAAGAGATCGTCGCCGCGTATGCCCGACTTGAAGTCCCGCACCACGTCCGTGACGATCGCGCCCTTGGTGACCTCTGCACCGCTGCCGGCCGTGGTCGGGACCGCGATCACCGGTAGGGAGGCGGGCGAGGGCTCCAGGGTGCGCCCGACGAGTCCGGCGACCGATTCGTGTCCCATTCCGACTGCCACAGCCTTCGCCGCGTCGAGCGCGCTGCCCCCGCCTAGCCCGATGACCGCCTGAGCGTCGAAACGCCGGGCCTGCTGAATTGCCGCATCCACCTCGTCGGACCGGGGGTTAGCGGAGATCCGGTCGCAAACGTCGGCCTTGACACCCGCAGCGGACAAGATGGCGTGGGTGCGTGGCAGTACACCCGACGAACGCATGGCGGAGCGACCGCAGACGATCAAGGCGCGATCTCCCCACACGCGGGTGTGCGTTCCCAGGGCATCGAGACAGCCTCTGCCGAAGACGATGCGGGTTGGAACGTGGAAGTCGAACATCGTCAGATCTCCGTCCAGGACGTGGCTGAGTTCTCGCGCAGGGCGCGAAGGATGGGAAGGTCCGCTTCGCCCAGGTAGTACAGCGCGGAGCCGCCACCGGTCGAGGTGGGTCCGTCGAATGGGAGTTCGGAGACGGTGTCCCCGCCGAGGAGGATCGCCTTAATCCTCGGAGCCGAGGCCCAGTTCAGCAGTTGTGCCGAAGCATGCCGGAACCCGCGGAGATACAGGCTTGGTGTTCCTGCCATCACGGCCCGGCACCCGTGGCTGCCAAACTCCCGCATGAGATCCAGCAGCCAGGTCTCCAGATGGAAGTCCACGATGGCGAAACCAAGCGGAACGCCGTCGGCGATGCGGATCTCGCGTGGATCCGTGAAGGAGTCCCCGGACCTGCGGGCGATGACCACCCGGCTGGGCACATGAATACGGGCCGCCGCGGAGCGCAGAATCTCGTCCGTCGCCTTTGCGCAGCGCTCGGGCTGTTCGCCGAGCTCTGAGTCCCCCACCTGGTGGCCCTGCGCGCGCAGCACGTGATTCAGGGCTACTCCGCCCGGTACCACGACATCGTACGTACGGGAGAAACTGCGTAGCCCGATGAGAGTCTTCTCCGGTTTGACGCCACCCAGCACCGCGAGGGAGGGCACGGACGGATCGGCTCCGGACCAGGGCGAGAGTCGTTCGATCTCCACGAGCAGACTGTGCGCGGCCCATCCGGGAAGGTATTTCAACAGCCCGGTGTTGGAGGCGTGTTCGCGGTGGGCTTTAGAAAAGCCACCGACCGCCACGGCATCGCCGAGATGGGCGAAACGTGCAGCGAGCGTGGGGTCATTGGCTTCCTCGCCGGGGTGGTGCCGCGTGTTCCCGAAGAGCGCCACGTCGCCGGGGGCCAGCGCGCGGGAGTGTTCGATGGCTGCGTCGGTAGTGTTCTCAGGAACGTAGCCCACGTTCTTGCCTAGCCGCCCGCTCAGGTAGGCGGCTACGTCACCCAGATGCTGCGCCGAACCGTCCTTGTGGCGCCCTTGGTGGGAGAGCACCGCGACCCGTGCCCCGGCGCCGGCGAGACGGGCGATATCGGCCAGCTCGGTGTCGATGCGGCTGGTGTCGCGCATGCCCGATGCCACGTTGAACCCGGCCGAGAAGATCCAGCGTTCCCCGCTGGCGATCCGCCGGTCAAGGAGCGAGCGAGGTGCGTCCTGCGCCGCTGTAACCTGTGCCGAGGCGTTCACGGTCACAACCCGTATGTCTGCAGCGCCGCGGTCTCGTCCAGCCCGAACATCACATTCATGTTCTGGATGGCCGAACCGGCGGCTCCCTTGACAAGGTTATCGGTGACCGAGAGGAGTTTGATGATGCCACGGTGTGCGTCGTAGTCGGCACCGATGTGGCAAAAGTTCGAGCCCGTTACGTCGGCCACGCTCGGATAGACGTCGTATTCCTTGGAGTTGATCCCTCCCATCTTGGGAAAGGTGTTCACCCGTATGAAGAACTCCTTCTCGCCGCCCTGGCCGTAGAAGTCGGTGAGCAGCGCGAGGACCCGCTCACGCGTCATGCCTTCTCGCATGGTGGGGTGCACGGCCAGGTTGGCCTGCAGGTAGATGCCGCGGGCGAAGTTGCCGTGGGCGGTGTTGAAGTCCACGGCCAGCGAACGTCCCGCCTCGGCTGCGAGGTGGGTTTCCAGTTCCGGGCCGTGCCGATGGCCCTCCATGCTGTAGGGCAGCATCGAGTTCAGCACCTCGGCGTGCATGATGGACCGCTTGGGTTTGTTGCCGGCCCCGGTGGTGCCGTTGACGGCACTGATGTGGAGGGGGGCGTCGAGATCGGCCCATGCGGCACGCAGCAGCGGTGTAAGCGCCAGGATCGCGGTGATGACGTAGCACCCTGGATTGGCAATGAGTTGGGCCTTGGCGATGGACGCGCGGTTCAGTTCCGTCACACCGTAGACGGCCTTGGGCAGGAGCTCGGGAGCGGCGTGGGGGGAGCCGTAGACCTGCTGGTACACGTTGGGGTCGGAGAAGCGGAAGTCGGCGCTGACGTCAATGACGCGGATCCCGCGCTCGAGGAACCAGGGTGCGTTGCGCATGGCTTCGCCCGAAGGCGTGCAGAAGAAGACCACATCGAGCTCTTCGGCCTGGCGCTTGATGTCGTCGAAGGTGAGGAACTCCAGATCGCTGCCCATGAGGTTGCTGTGGAGGCGCTGGAATTGCTCGTGGCCGCGCGCGGTGGGCAGGATTCGGTTGACCTGAGGGTGGTTGAGCAGAAGTCGGCACAGCTCACCGCCCGTGTAGCCGGTGGCGCCCACGACGCCGACGCTCAAGCCGTCATTCTTCCGTGGCATGGACTTGCTTTCTCGATAGTGGAGGGGGGCCTGCCTGGAACGGTCAGACGATGCGGGTGGGGGCGTCCTGTCCGGCGAGGCTCAGGGCAAGACCGTCGAGGAGCATCCTCCCGATACGGCTCTGGGAATCGACGGACATGGCTCCGATGTGAGGCGTGAGGACGACGTTGTCCAGCTCTGACAGCCGGCTGGGCTCGCGTTCGACGGCGAGGACGTCGATGCTGGCGCCGGCGATGTGCCGGCGCACCAAGGCGTCGTAGAGGTCGTTCTCGTTGACGACTCCTCCGCGGGAGACGTTGACGAGGTAGGCGCCGGGCTTCATCGTAGCCAGCTCCGCCGCGGCGATGAGGTTGCGGGTGCGGTCGTTGAGGGGGCATGTCAGGGCGACGACATCCGCCTCGCGGAGCACTGTGCCGGTGGCCATCAGCGTGATATCCGCACGCGCGAACTCCGCTTCGCGTTCTGGAGTGGGACGGCTCACCGAACCCACCACCCGCATACCGACGCCGAGCGCCAGCGCGGCCAGGCGGGAGCCGATGTCGCCCAGCCCGACGATGCCCATCGTCCTGCCAGCCAGTTCGATGCCCGCCAGCTCGGACTTCTTCCACAGGTTCCCGCGGATCTGCCGGTCCGCGAGAGCGATGTGACGCGTCACGGCGTAGGTAAGTCCGAGGGCCAGTTCGGCCACCGCGCCGGAGGACACGCTCGGAATATTGAAGACCTGGACGTCGGCGCGCTCGGCCGCCGCGAGGTCGATGTTGTCGGTTCCGTTGCCCGCTCGGGCGATCACCTTCAGCTGGGTGGCTGCGTCGATGACATTGGCCGGTAGCTTCACGCCGCTGCGCAGCACGATCCCGTCCATGCCCTGCAGGAGGTCGACGAGTTCGGTCGTGGACGGCCGCATGCGAACGGTGACGTCGTACGCCGCGCGGAGTTCCTCCAGCGCCTGAGGAGCGATGGGGTCGACGACCAGAACCTTGTGGCGCGCGGGTGAGGAGGGGGAAGTTGTGTTCACGGGGTGCGTTCCCTGTCAGTCTGAATGATCGCGATGGGCCGCCTGTAGGGCCCAAAGGCGTGCCGGGGGCAGCCCTGAACGGGCATGCCCCCCACGACACTTCGGCAGGAGAGGCGACAGGGATCAGGCGTCGAGCTTCTGCCACTCCTTGAGCTGCTGGAGCTCGAAGACGTCACTCACCGCGGCGATGCGGCCCTCCAGCTCGGTGGAGTCACCGTGCCGGCAGATGGACTCGAAGGTCTCGCGCAGCGAGGCGACAGTGGCGCGCAGCCCCTGGTTGGCGTAGATGACAACGGATACACCGGCCTTGGCGATGTCGTCCACGTGCCAGTCCGGGTAGGTGGTGGGAACGATGACGACCGGTCGGCGGCCGTCCCAGCGCGAGAGAAACTCCTCGACCTGGTCCTTGGTCTTGGACTTGGAGTGAATCAGCACGGCGTCGGCACCGGCTTCGCAGTACGCGCGGGACCGCTCCAGGGCTACGTCCACACTCAAGCCGTTGATCAGCGCCTCGGTGCGCGCGACGACGAAGAAGTCCTCAGTGGCCTGGGCGCTCTTCGCGGCACGGATCTTGCCGCAGAACGCCTCCGTGCTCAGCAGCGTCTGGTCACCACCCGCGAAGCTGTTGAGCTTCGGGAACAGCTTGTCCTCCATGCACACCGCGGTGATGCCGGCGGCCTCGTACTCGTGGACCATGTGCACCACGTTGAGGTTGTTCCCGTAGCCCGTGTCGCAGTCGGCGATGACCGGTATGCCGAGAGCCTTCTGCATGTTCGCGGCGGCCTCAAGGTACTCGGTCATCGTCAGGACGCTGGCGTCGGGAAGGCACCGGGCCGCGGACACCTCAAGGCTGGAGGACCACACGGCGTCGAAGCCCGCCTGCTCCGCGAGAACGGCGCCCAGGGCGTCATGGGCACCGACCACGCGGACCAGCTTTCCCTTTTCCATAAGCGATCGGAAGGAGGGGTACGAACGCCTGAGCATCTATTTCTCCAAAGCAGGTTGGAAACACTGATCTCGGCGAGACGTTCCGGGGAAATTGACGGAAGCGCCAGAGGAAAACAATGTGCCGAGTGATTGACAGAACCCTGTTGCGAGTTAGTTGGGTCGTTGCTGAGCTTATCGCTGAGTTTTCCAGAAACCTCGAGATGTTCCGGCTGATATAGATATAGCCGCGCCGGCTAGGGATGAGGCCGATATCGGCAAGCAGGCCGTAGATCTCGCAATATGTCACAATCGTGCAGGTCGTCGCCATGCGCCCCGGGGTTTCGGTCGCGCCCAAATCGTCGTGGCGTCCAGAGTGACGCCGCTACACGCCACAGTGGCGTGCATGCCCTGTGGGACTCCGGGAAGCCGCCTGGACTCGGGCAGCGCCGCGAGGGCAGTGGGGGAAATCGGCTCTGGACCACGACAGGGGCAGTGCTGTCCAGGTGTGGAAGGCTCATCGCGGATCCAGTCCAGAGGCCACGACATTGGACCTGCTGTTGACCAGGCGTGCGATCTCGTTGCGATCGATCTTCCTGTTTGTATTCAGTGGCAGTTCCGTCATGTGGCGGTAAAAGCGAGGAATCATGTACCAAGGAAGGCTCTCGGTCAGCAGTGCCCGCAGCTCTCGAGTCGCGACGGCTTCTCCTGTGTATACGGCCGCGAGCGCCTCAGCGCCCTCCTCGCTCGTCATGACGACGATCACAGCGTCGTGCACTCCGGGATACCTACGCATCACCGCTTCGATCTCACCCAGCTCCACCCGGTGGCCGTGGATCTTCACCTGGTCGTCGAGTCGGCCCTTGTGAACGAGGAGGCCGTTCTCCGTGCGCACGCGGTCCCCAGTCCGGTACCAATGCGAGGGATCAATCTGGCTGCCGTGCTCGTACGGGCATGATTCGTAGTTGGCGTCCGGTATGAACCGGCCCCGGTTGTCGGCAGGGTCCAGGTATCCAAAGAATCTTTGGGGACCCCTGACGCACAGTTCCCCGTCGTCTGCAGCCGCGCCCGTCGAGTCGACAACGAGGTACTCGTGCCCCGGATAGACCGATCCGATCGGAACGGTGCCATTGGAGGTCACTGGCCACTGCTGGCGTTCCAGTGGCAGTGTGTAGGCGCTGCAGGAGATGGTTAGCTCCGTCGGGCCATAGAGATTGGCCAGTCTGCTGTTCGGCGCGGCCGCCTGCCACGCTGCTGCAATTTCCTGCGTGAGGGGCTCTCCGCAGAAGAGACTCCACCGTAGGGTGGGCATGCAGTTATTCGACAGCATGCCGAGACGACTGGCCAGCGAACCAACTGCAGGTACGGAGAACCAATGCGATATGCCGCTCGCATTGACGAAGTCGACGGGGGCGAGCAGTTCCCTCTTCTGAGGAACCACCAAGGCGGCCCCCGCGCTCCAGGCGACGAACATATCGAACACAGAAAGGTCGAATGTCAAATCGAAGGTCTGAGAGAGTCGCGAGCCCGGCTCAACTCCGTATCGCTCCCGGTTAAGCGCAATGTAGTCCGAGACGTTCCGGTGAAGTATCGGTACTCCCT
This sequence comes from Streptomyces sp. NPDC088812, assembly GCF_044750285.1. Taxonomy (NCBI): domain Bacteria; kingdom Bacillati; phylum Actinomycetota; class Actinomycetes; order Kitasatosporales; family Streptomycetaceae; genus Streptomyces; species Streptomyces sp. NPDC088812. Next base: position 182,362 of record NZ_JBIVJP010000002.1, read on the forward strand.
TGGGACGCCCAGTCGATCCCGAGGTAAAGAGGATGTAGGCCACGTCGTCGGGCGACGCGCACTCGGGCACATCGCTCTCGGTGCCGCTGCCTTGCAGGTCAACGTCGGAGGGCTCGCACAGCACCGCCGTGGTATACGACCGCAGAGACTCGGCCTGGCTGCTCCCGGAGCCGTGCAACAGGACCACGTCGAGTCCCGCCGCACGGGCAATTTGCACATTTCGCGAGGCCGGGGCGTCAGGGCTCAGCGGGACAACGCTCGCACCGATTCGCTGCGCCGCGAGATAACCGCCGTAGGCCACGGGTGAGCGGGAGGCTAGTAGACCGACTCTACGAGGTCGGCCTGCGACCGAGCGGCGGAGCACATGAGCGAGACGGCACGCCAAGGCGTCAAGTTCGGCATACGTGTAGTGGTCTTCTCCTACCTCGAGGGCGGTTCTAGCGGGATAAGAACGCACGCTGGCGTCGAACCACTCGTAGAGTGTGCGTGGCTTCATAGGTGTCACTTTCAGCTAGTCCGGGGCAAGTCAGGGGAGAGTACGGCCGTTTCCCGGCGGGCGAGGGCTGCCCGTGCGGCGGGCGTGATCACCGACCCGCTCAAGGCGAAGAGTGCAGCGAAGACCGCCCATCCAACAGCACCCTGATCGATAATCAGTAGCGCCATAACCGCCGGGGCAGTGGCCTGGGCCAGTGCCTGGCCAGAGGTGAACATCCCCTGGTATTGCCCCTGTCTGGCAGCCGGCGCCAGTCCGAGCGCTAGCCCCCATGAGGCCACGGCATACAGGAGTTCGCCTGCCACGTGGACAGCTCCGCCAATCAGCAGGAGCATCAGGGCCAGGCCGGGCGACGCCGTCCCGGCGAGCGCGAAGGGGATGCAGCACAGCGCCAGGATCCAGCCGGAGATCCGTGCTAGGCGGGCCGCCGCTTCCGTGTTCTTGACCGCGCGACTGACACGCACTTGGAGAGTTACGACAGACAGTGTGTTCAGTGCGTAGAGGAGTCCGACGGCCCAGGCGGGAGCCTTGGTGTGCTCGGTGATCCACAACGGGAGGCCAAATGCGAGGAACTGGTAGTTGAGTGCCAATACGGCACACAGTGCGGTAATCGTCAGATAGCTTCTGTCTTTGAGGACACGTCCCTCCGCCACCGGGCCTGTGCTCATCGTCGGGCGAAGTTTGAAGGTTATACCTGCCGCAATCGGGAACATCGCTGCATTGACGAGGATCGCCGTTATATAGATGGCTGTGTCGTCGACGTAGAGGACCAGGCCGCCGGCGCCCGAGCCTAGGGCTAGCCCGATGTTGGCGACTGCGCGCAACTTGGCTTGGACTCTTACCCGGTCGGGAGCGGGCACGCTTCGAGCGATGAGAGCAGATCTGACGGCAATAGCACCGTTCTCGGCCACCAAGGCAATCGCAGTTACCGTGATGAGGCACGGAAAGTTTGGGATGATCGGATATAGAGCTACTGCCGCCGCCTGCGTGCCCAGGAGCAGGCAAAGAACTACGCGCTCACCGACGGTATCCGCGAGCGATCCGATGAGCGTAGTGGAGAAAACGCCGATCACTCCGCCGATGGTGGCAGCCAAACCTACCTCGACTGCAGAGAAGCCCAGTACCTTGACCGAGAAAATAGCCCAGGTGGACAGCCAGATTCCGTTTCCTGACCAGTTAACTAGCTGGGCTCTCAAGAGTGTCCGCTCGACACTGGAGGCGGGAGTAAGTTCTCCGAGTTTCATCTTAAGCCGCCTCAAGAGTTTTCGGGAGGGTTTCCTTTAACATAGATGCCTTCGAGTGGATCAGGATGGCATCAGCACTGGTATCGTCGTCATGGCAGGGGGCCAATACCTCATCGATCTCCAGGCCACTGCTGAGGGCCTCGGTTCTCGAATGCACGAAGAAGACGGTGTCCGTCTGCGCCATCTTTGCCGTCCGAATTTTATGTACGAAGTCGCGCGCGGGTAAGACGGCGTGCTCGTCCTGAAGAGATCTGTTTGTCTTTGCTGAGGCGTACAAGTACTCGGGATTGCTCAGCAGGCTGCCGAGGGTGTCGTGCGCGCCGGCCACACGAACAAATGATTCGACTTCCAGGGCGCTGCGGAATAATTAATAGGTGGGCCGCTGCATAGCGAAATTCGTTTCTTGGCCTGAGGCCGTCAACGCTCGAGGCGTTGCACCTCATGGATATGGTGCGCAATGTCGGCCACCGTATCGCTCTCCACAATCACCACCGCGTCGAGCGATATATTTGCGTCCCGTTTGAGCCGCGAGCAGATGCTGACTGCGTCGAGAGAAGAGCCGCCAAGTTCAGTAAAATTGTCGTTGCTTCCCACCCGAGTGATCCGCAGGACATCCGCCATGACATTCGCTATCAGAATCTGCCACTGCCCAACCGGTGTCACATACGGTTCTTCGGTGAATGTTTCCCGGTCCTCGATGAATTCCGTGTCTTGAGACATGCTGCCGCCTACGAAATCGTCGTGAGTTGTTCGTCAAGGAGCCGGGCGATCACTTCGACGTTTCCGGGATCCATCATGTGGTAGTGATCGCCGGGCGACGGCACAATGGACACCTCTTTCGCGTACTTCCGCCAGCCAAGGTCGTCGCTATTTCCGTCATCTGCGGTGGCACGGAAGAGCAGCAGATTGCCCTCGTATGCCTCATCTGGAAACGAGTACGCTTCTAGAGCTTGTGCATTGAAGTCGTACATCTCGATCATGCGCCGCAGCCTTTGGTGGTTGAAGTCCCGTGGAAGGCTTCCGGCCTCAATGCCGAGTCTCAGCAACTCGTCGACTCTCCTGGCAGCCGGCAGGTTCAGGAGACGACCGAGGTCCGCCGAGACACGCAGCCCATAGCGCATGAGGTGTGCGAGGGCTCCGCCTTCCACGTCGGTGCGATCACATCGCGTATCGGTGTCGACCATGGCAAGGAGTGACACTTCCTCGCCCGATCGTGACAGTTGAGTCATGGCCTCGAAGGCGGTGATGCCTCCCATGGAGTACCCGAGGAACGCGTAGGGGCCTCGCGGCTGCACGGCCCTGATCTCTGCGATGTAGTCCTTGGCCATGTCCTGGATGGAAGTGTGAGGCACGTTGTCGGGGTCCAGCCCTCTGGCTTGGAGGCCATAGACAGGGACGCCGGCGCGGAGGTTCGCCGCGAGACTCGTGAAACGCATGAGAGTCCCCGGCAGAGCGTGGAAGCAGAAGAGAGGTGGATGGCGGTCACCGTCTCGCAGGGATACCAGGCTCTGGGCGTTGGATGGCACTGGTGAGTGGTCGGCGGGTGATCCTGGCTGCGACAGACGCTCAGCAAGGGATTTAATAGTGCTTGCGCTGTACAGCGTCTGGACGTCGACGTTGCGGTGGAGGATCTTCCTAACCTGAGTCACCATGCGTACCGCAGAGAAGGAATTGCCACCGTTCTCGAAGAAGTCGTCGTTTACACCGATGCCTGGCACACCAAGAACGTCTTGCCAGATGTCACAGAGCGCCTTCTCCAACGAATTCAGAGGGCCGGAAGAGACCGGTTGTCCACGTTTCACGGTTTTTCGTTGCGCCAGTGCGCGCCGGTCGATCTTGCCACTGGGTGTCAGCGGGAACTCGCTAACAGGCACGATCGCACTAGGCATCATGTACCCAGGAAGTCGTGACGAAAGGATGCCCTGTGCGTTCTGCCAGGTGTCTGATCCAGAAACGGGCTTGAGGAACGCGACGAGCTTGCGTTCAGGGCCGTCAGCATCACTAGCCACGACTACGGCGTCCGCGACGCCGGGGATGGCTTTGACTGTGCTCTCGACCTCACCAATTTCCACCCGGTGGCCACGGATCTTCACTTGTCCGTCGCCGCGCCCAAGGTACTGGATAAGGCCGCCTGGCTGGTACCTGCCGATGTCACCGGTGCGGTAGAGACGCTCCGACTGGTCGGCGACCATCGTGTCCACGAACCGCTCAGCGGTCAGCCCTTGGCGCCCCAGATACCCCGCAGCCAATGCGCTCCCACCCACGCATATCTCGCCGGGCACACCAATGGGGACGGGCCGGAGGTCCGAGTCCAACAAGTAGACGACCGCGTTAGTAATCGGGCGGCCGATACTGGGCATCTCCGGCCAGAGCGCTGGATCGCCGGTCAAGCGCAGTGCGGTAACGACGTGGGTTTCCGAGGGACCGTACTGGTTCTCCAGGAAGGCATGAGGAAGTCGTGAGAAGAACTCCCTGATGGCTGGGGTGATGTACAACTGCTCTCCGGCCGTGATCACCTCTCGAAGCCCCTTTGGGAATACACCGGCAGCGCAGGCGTATTCCGCGGTCTGTTGCAGCGCGACGAACGGCAGGAATAGGCGCTCGATCGAGAGCTCCTCAATCGTCGCAAGTAGCTTCCCGGGGTCTCTCCTAGTTTCCTCGTCAACGAGGACAACACTGCCGCCTGCGGCCCAACTGGCGAATATCTCCTGGAAGGAGACGTCGAAGCTCAGCGCGGCGAACTGGAGAGTCCTGGAGCTGCTTCCACACGACGAGTTCCGCAACTGCCAGTCAAGAAGGTTCGCCAACGGACCATGTGGCATGGCAACGCCCTTTGGTTGCCCCGTCGAGCCGGAGGTGTAGATCACATACGCGAGGTCGTCGCTCGCAGGTTCCTGAACCTTCGGTAGATGGCAGTGTGTCTGCTGAGTCGATTCTTCGACGTCGATGATCGCGGTGCCTGGCGGGATATCGAGGAGAGCGGCCAGCCTGCGGCGCGTGATCAGAGTGGTCATGCCGCTGTCTCGCATCATGAAAGCGAGACGCTCCTTTGGATAGGAGACATCTAGGGGAACATAGGGCCTTCCACTCATCAGCACGGCGAGTACCGCCACTGCCAGCTCGGGCGATCTGTCGAGACAGATGCCCACGGCAGAGCCTGGACTCGCATCGTATTGCCGGATCTCACGGCAGAGGACATCGGCAGCTGCACCCAGCTCGGAGAAGGTCAGAGTAGTGTTCCCGAAGATGACCGCCTCGCCCTGAGGGGAAAGCCGACGTTGCCGCTCGAAGAGCTCAACCGCACTCATACGGTGCTGACCTGACGTGCCCGATGCGGCCCATTCGGAAAGCAGGATGCGCCGCTCGTCATCCGGAAGGAGGCCGAGCGCTCTCACGGGTGCGGTGGGGTCCGCTAGCACAGCGGCCAGCAGTGTGCGATACCTCTCGACGATCCTCTGAACGGTCTCGGTGTCGAAGAGATCCGCTGAAAATTCTACGGACCCACCGTATGCACGCGGGGCGGCCACGATGTTGAAGAACATGTCGTACTTGCATGTGCCGTTATGGAACGGGAGACGCTCTGCTTCGACATCTGGAATCTGGAGAGGCACGGGGGGCTCATCGAACCCCATGACCACCTGGCAGACCGGTGTCCTGCTGCTGCCGAGGCGCGCTACGTTGCGCACGATCCGGGAGAAGGGAATCCGGTTCTCACTCCGGGTGTTTTTCACCGCCCCGTCCACGGACCGCACGACATCCTCGAATGAGGAATCATCGTCCATCCTCACCCGAAGCGGCACAATATCGGCGAGACAGCCGATGAGCGGCTCAAGGACTTCACGGTCACGCAATGAGACGGTTGTTCCCGTCACCAGGTCGGTTTGGCCCGAATGACGGTGCAGCAGAACATTAAGGGCGGAGAAAAGGATGACGAACGGAGTCACCTTAAGACGCCGGGCCAATCGACGTACGCCGATCGTGGTTTCCCGGTCGAGTTCGAAACCAACGCTGCCGCCTCTGTAAGAATTCGCCTCAGGGCGAGCCCGATCGAGGGGAAATGTCGTTTCCTCCGGGGCTTCGTGCAGGTACTCCTGCCAGCGAGGCATGCGGCCGTCTAGTTCACTGGCCTCAGCGTTCCGTGTCTCCTCTGCATAGTCGCCCATCTGTAGCTCCAAATGGCTGAGCTCTTCGGACTCACCGGTCTCAGCCTCAAGGTAGAACTGGGCGAATTCTCGAGTGAGAACATTCAGGGAATGCGAATCCACAACCGCGTGGTGCAGCGCGAGCGCCAACACGCTCTCGGCATCCGAGATACGCAGCAGTGATGCGCGCAACGGCGGTGATTCAGCCAGATCAATAGGACCGTTCAGAGTCTCTCTCAGAGCCTCCTGCAGTTTTTCGGGGTTGATATCCCGAACCTCAAGGGGGACTGCTGCCGGCGGCAGCACGATCTGCAATGGCTCGTCACCAGCGAGGATCAACCGACTCCTCAGCGCCGCATGACGCGCGGTGATGCGACTTAGCGCTGCCTGCACTGAAGAGACATTAATTCGCCCTCGGAACCGGTGCACCCAGTATTCCAGGTATCGGCATGAGTCAGGGGTTCTCTGTTCTTCCAGCCAGATCGATTCCTGGACGAATGTCATCGGGTGCGCGTGATGTCCGTCTTCCAATTTGCTGTCCAGCCGTACCACAGCAGCCTTCTCCCCCGCAGTGCAGTGCATGGCCTTACTCATCTCCCAAGAGAATTCTTATAGGCCACGATTTCCAAGCACATTAATCCCACGTTCAATCTGAGGTCAACTACCAGACGCAATGCTGGCTTGATCCAGATGCTGGCCTCCGGCCCACGCGCCACCGCAGCATGGCGTGAAGACGGTGATTCCGGGGCAGAAGCATGCCCCTGACGAGCGCCTGTCCCGGATCGGCGTGATCTTCTGGGGGTTCGAGATGGCTTGTTTTTCGTCAAGGGCTGGTGTCGTTCCGGCGGGGGGGGTCTGCTGCTGCTCAGTCATAGGCCCGATCTTGCCGCCCCTCGCCGCAGCCACCGAGAGCCCGCCAACTCTTGCACCCAGTGCCGTCGGCTCACCGGCCTGGGAAGGCGGTCGATCGCACTCAGTGAGCGCACTGAAATCTCTCGTGCGCTACTGAAATCTCTACTGAAATGGATCTTGCGGTACTGAAATCTTCGGGGCCTCCCGACAGCCCTCATGTCCTGTGTTCAGCGCGGCCAGCAGATGAACGACCTCAGGCCCGCGCACCTCGCCCACGACCAGCCGGTCCGGTCGCATGCGCAGTGCCTGCCGCACCAGGTCCTCCAGCGTGACGAGCCCCGCTCCCTCCTGGTTGGCGGGTCGGGTCTCCAACCGGACGACGTGCGGGTGGTCGGGCCGCAGCTCGGCCGAGTCCTCCGCGAGCACGATCCGCTCCCCCGGCCCGACCAGCCCCAGCAGTGCGCTGAGCAGGGTCGTCTTCCCGAACCCCGGACAGGGACACCACTGGTGAGGCACACTCAGGCCATGAAGAGCACCCAGACAGGCGATGCCTGCACGGAACCCAAGGTCATCCGCTGTTACATCTATGCGCACGTCGCGCGGAGCAACCCGCTGGCCATCGAGCGCCAGATCCAGGACAGCTACGCCCTCGCGGAGTCGCTCTCCAGCCCGGCCGTCAAGTATGAGGTCGTCCGCGTCTTCCAGGACGACGGAGGGTCTGGCCTCTCCACTCGCCCGGCCTACGAGGACATGCTCACAGGCCTCGGTCGGGGAGAGGCCGACACGGTTCTCGTCTTCGCGGAAGACCGGCTCTACCGCAGCAGCGATCTGCAGAAGGCTTACGTCGAGATGTCGGCGCAACTGGGGGTCACGACCTTCAGCGTGCAGTCCGGACGGCTCGCCACGTGAGCCCTCAACTCCGCTCCGCTGTCGACGTCGCCGCAGGCGGGAAGACCCGCGCCGTCATCTACTGCCGCATCAGCCAGGACCGCACCGGCGCCGGCCTCGGCATCGACCGCCAGCGCGAGGACTGCGAAGCCCTCGCCGCCCGCATGGGCTGGGACGTCCTCGAGGTGTACGTCGACAACGACATCTCCGCGTTCTCCGGGAAGAAGCGCCCGGACTACCGGCGCATGCTCGCCGACCTCGACGAGGGCAAGGCCACCGTCGTCATCGTCTGGCACACCGACCGGCTCACCCGCTCGATCGTCGAGCTGGAGGAGTACATCGACCTGTCCGACCGGCGCGGCATCTCAACGCACACGGTGCAGGCCGGGACGGTCGACCTGGCCACGCCGTCGGGCCGGATGACCGCGCGGATCCTCGGCGCCGTCGCCCGCCAAGAGTCCGAGCACAAGGGCGAGCGCGTCGCCCGGGCCCGCCGGCAGAAGGCTCTCGCCGGGGAGTGGATGGGCGGCATCCGCCCGTTCGGGTGGGGCGTGCCCACCGGGGAGATGCGCAAGAAGGTCGACCGGAAGACCGGCGAGGAGGTCGAGGAGCCCGCGCTCGACATGCTCCAGGCCGTGCCCGAGGAAGCCGAGGCGCTGCGGTACTGGACGGACGAGATCCTGTCCGGCGGGTCGATCCGGGGCCTGGTGAAGTGGTGCGCCGACAAGGGGATCACGACGACCCGCGGGAATCCCGTCACCCACACCGACATGCGGGACATGCTGCTGCGGCCGAGGAACGCCGGGATCGCCGTCTACAGGGGCGAGGAGGTGGGCCGCGGGCAGTGGGAGCCGATCGTCGAGGAGACGAAGTACAGGGCCGTCGTGGCGATTCTGAAGAACCCGGCCCGGCGGACGACACCCGGGGCCGCCCCGAAGTGGCTGGGCTCGCTGCTGTACCGGTGCGGCCGCGACAGCTGCACGCACACCGTGTTCGTCACCCAGTCCGGCGGCCGCAACTTCCCGAGCTACCGGTGCCAGACCGGGCACGGCGGCGGCCGGCGCGCCGAGGTCGTCGACCAGTACGTCGAGGACACGATCGTCGAGCGGCTGTCACGCGACGACGCGCACGAGCTGCTGCTGCCCGGCCCGGACGACGTGGACGTCGCGGGCCTGCAGGCGGAGAGCGAGCAGATCCGCCGGCGGATGACCGATCTGGCGTCGCTGTTCGGGGCGGGCCAGATCGACATGATCCAGTTCACCGAGGGCACCGACACGGCGCGCGCGCAGCTGGAGGGGGTCATGCAGCAGCTGGCCCGGGCGGCTACTCAGGACCCGCTCGTCGGTCTGGTGGGGGCGCCGGATGTGCGGAAGGCGTGGAAGGCGCTGGGCCTGGACCGGCAGCGGGCGGTGCTGCGGTCGCTGGTCGAGGTGACGCTGAAGACCCCGCGGCCGGGCCGCATGCCGGACGGCGGCTACTTCGACTACGACGCCGTGGTGTTCGCGTGGAGGCGGGGTGCCCGATGAGCACCCCGCAGCCCGCTAGTCGCGCTACGGCACTTGCGCCGCTTGGCGATGCCGCCAGTGCGGCGAGAGGCAGGCATTTACCCCCCTTTTCTAATCTCAGAACGGCATAAGCCCCTCTTTGTATCTCCAGTACCCAGCCCCCTCCTCCCCACTACGCTCAGGCACCGGCAGGTCGTCGACCTGCAGATAGGTTTTTGGCAGCTTCAGACCTCGCCTCACCATCTCCTCTCGGAGAGCCTTGAGTGAAAGCTCAAGCACGCGCGCATGTCGCCGCAACGCTTCCTTCTCTTCAGGCGTGGCTCGCCAAGGGTCCAAGGTTTCGTCCTCATGCATGGACCTGTAGACAGTGCTGATCTGACGCTCCAGCCTGCGGTGATCGCGAGCGATCGTCAGCGCCCATTCCGCGTCAGGCATCGAGTCCAGCGTCGACCGCTCGTCGATTTGCGTCTCGCCGGAGAACCAATTGATCACTCGAACTGGATCAATACTTTTCCCCGGCAGATACTCCACCTCATCCACATAGCCAGCAGGAGCGATAAGGGCGACGGGAGGCACTCGGAGAGCAGTCGCCAGTACACACACCTCTGCCACCGAGACGTTCGTGCGGCGACCGTTCTCGATATTGGAAATCACGGTACGCGGGATTTGAGCGCCCAGCTTTGCGCAGGTGTCTGACAGTTGCTGGGCGCTCAGGCCGCGGGCAAGCCTGTGACGCCGCACCTCCTGAGCGATGCGGGTGCCAACGCGAGCCATCCAGTCCAGTTGCTCCATATCAACCCAACTTACGGCATTGGTTGCATCGTGCCAACCCGTGCCGTACCGTTCGAGCATCCGCCTCATCACGACGCAAATTTTCCCGGGAGCTGCGCCAAAATGACCCAGCCATCTATCCGTCCGCCTCACCGCCACCCCGCCGCCGCTCCTCTTCTTCTACGATCCGCTGCCACTCGCGCTCGGCAAACGCATCAGCCTCGGTCGCGCGAGTGCGGATGCGCTCAGTGTCGATCCCCACGAACTCCTCGGCCCGCTTCACGTAGTCCTGATGCATCCACCGCATCTGCAGAGCAAACAGGGCATGGGGGTGCCGGTAGCCGGACCGTGCCGCCCGCCGCACGAACTCCTCTTCCGCCTCATACTCCCTACGAGCAGCCTCTCGCCACGCCTCGCGAGCCTCTTCCTCGAGGGACTTGGCTTGCTCGTACCGAAGCCTCGCGGCCTCGACAGCGAGGCGGGCGTAATCCTGCCCAGGGGTGACAGCAAAGAACTCATCCCACTGCACCCCGAGCGCCTCAGCGACCATCATCAGCTCGTTGACCCGCCAGGGGCGCTCACCTCGCTCGATCTTCGCGATCTGAGTCTGCGACATCCTCGCGCCACCTGGCCTAGCTGCCGAGATGCGGTCAGCGATCTGCTGCTGCGAGACACCGAGCTCTGTTCGGATGCGCTTCAGGTTGAAGCTCGCCAGGGACTCGCTGTCGAGTCCGTCAAGCGGATGCTCCGAGGGGCCGTGCCTGTGCTCAAGCTCCGCCTCGCCGGCCATCGAGATGCGCAACATCGCTTCGTCCGCCGCAACCTTGGCGGATACGTCGTCATAGTTCGTCACGGACTGAAGATACCAGTCTGTTTCCGACTTGACAGCCTCACAAGCGCGTGTACCGTCATCCCATCGGTCCACAACCGCCTCAAAGACTCAGCCCGTTACCGACTAGCCCTCGGTGGCACGGGGCGGCATGAAACGACACGACATCACTGGCAAGAAGGACAAAACGTTGGCCGAACCACCCAGCACCAAGGCGAGGCAGCCCTCTCGGGGCATGCAGCTGTCTGAGCTGCTCGCGCTCCCCGTCGCGTTCGACCTGGACACCTCAAATCGCGCGCTGCAGTTGGGGCGCACGAAGGGGTTCCAGCTCGCCAAGTCCGGTGAGTACCCGTGCCGCGTCATGCGGGTCGGGCACACCTACCGCGTCTCGCGGGCCGACCTACTGCGCGCCTTGGGGATCGAACCGCACAGCGACGGCGCCGGGTCTAGCCACCCGGCGCCGCCTATCGAGATCACCTCTCACCACCAGCGCTAACCAGCAAGACGGCGGCGCCCGGGGTCTAGCCCACCCCATCAGCGCCGCCGCCGGAAAGAGACGTCTCTATGCACGAGAGTGCCACGGCGACAACGGCGTCGCCAACCCCGCCCGAGCGACAAGACCCGATCGACGAATTCAACGTCCTGACCGCGGGCATCCACGTCGAAGAGTGGGACACGTCCACCCTCGACGAGCGCCTCCGCAACGGCTTCATAGGCCACTACCTGGAGTGCAAGGACGGCACCCGCATCCTCGTCTTCCCCCTCGGGCAGGACTCCGCCCAGCGCCTGGCCGTCGTCCGCACCCTGCTCTCCCGGGCGGAGGCCACGGCATGACGACAACCGCCGACACCGAGCAGCGCGCCACCGCCCTGGCCGGCGCCCTGTACGTGGCCAACGCCGTCTACGACGAGGCCCGCGCGACGCCCGTACCGGCCGCCACGCTGGACGGCATCTGCGACGCCTTCCCCGAGATCGCACCGGAGGCGCTCCGGGTCCTCAACACCACCCCGGAGATGGCCGAGGTGCTGCGCGGCGCCGTCGCCGACCGGCTGCGGGCGTACACCGCCATCGAGCACAGCCGCATCGAGGCCGGCGACGGGTACGGCTACATCTTCGACCTGCTGGCGGACAACCTGCGCGCCGGTGCCGACCCCGTCTCCGTCAGGACCGACGCCCTCCGCGTGCCCGAGCGGCTCCGCGAACTCGCCGCCGAGGCGTCGGTATGACGGCCGCGACCACCGCCGAGACGGCCGGGGGTGTGCAGCTCGTGAGCACGCCCGGCCGCCCGGGCGCCGACCGCCCCGCCCGCTTCGACGACCCCGAGCGCAACGCCGCCTACTGGGCGCGCATCGACCGCATCGTCTCGGAGGCTCCGCCCCTCAGCGACGAGCAGCGCGCCGTGATCAGGACGGCGTTCTCGACCGTCACAACCCTCCGCACCGAGCGGGAGGGGGCAGCATGACCCGCAGCCCGCAGGACACCTTCCTGTCCGACCAGGCGCTCGCCGCCGCGCGTGACGCAGCCGCCGACCCCAGCCTCGTACCGGTCGCCATCACTGCCGCCAACGGCGAACAGTGCACCTGGTGCGACTGCCCGGTCGGGCCGGACTCCCCGCACAACCAGCGTGGCTACAAGTGCGCCGGCTGTCCGGACACGGCCAAGTACGTCGTCAGCACCTTCGCCGGCCCCAACCTCCGCTACGACTTCCCGGCCTGCGAACGGCACGCCAGCGACATCGTGGCGGCCGTCACGGCGACCGTGCGAGGTGCCCGATGACCGAGCACCGCCCCGGTCAATGGCCGGTCGACGAGCCGGCTGACCTCGGCAGGGACATCCCCGACGCCGACGAGTTGTACGTGCGGCGCGCGAAGGAGAGGGCGCTGCACGAGATGGTCCTCGACTCCATCCGGCACGACCTGGAGCAGCAGCCCACCCCGCTGTCCGTCGCCGTCGCCGCCCGCAACTGGTGCACCCGCATCACCGCGGCCGCCGAGGACATCGCCAAGGCGAAGCGCCACGCCGCATGAGCCGCGGGTGGGCGCCGTCACTCCCCCCCGCGGCGCCCGCCCCCACCCACGAACCACCTGATCCAGCTCGTAGAAGAGAGCACGTTCGTGACCGTCGGCCTCCGTATCCCCTCCGCGCTCCCGGCCGCCGCCGAGACCTACGCGGCAGCGGGCATCAAGGTCTTCCGCGTCCGGCGGAGCAAGGCGCCTTACGCCAACTGCCCCCGCTGCGACCGGCAGAGCAGCCTGTACGTCAAGCACCGCCCCGAGGACTGCCGGTGCGGCGTCCCCACCTGTCACGGCTTCCACGCCGCCACCACCGACGTCGACCTCGTCCGACGCTGGTGGCGCGAGGAACCCGACGCCAACATCGGCGCACCCTGCAAGCTCAACGGCTGGGCCGTCATCGACATCGACCCCCGCAACGGCGGCCGCGAATCCCTCCAGCGTCTGGAGACACGGGTCGGCGTCCTGCCCGGCACCACCATGCAGATCACCGGCGGCGACGGTCTGCACATCCTGTACCGCTCCCCCGACTTCGACCTGCCCGGCCTCGGCGGACCCGGCATCGACTTCAAGCACAACGGCTACATCCTGCTCGCCCCCTCGGTGCACGCCTCGGGCGGCCGCTACCAGTGGGCGGGCAACGGAACGTACCTGGCACCGGCCGTCGACTGGCCCGGGGCCCTGCTGCCGCGCAAGCAGCGGCGCCCCGTGCCTGCGCCCCGCCCTGCGCCGCGGCACCGCTTCCCCCCGCAGGAGCGGACCCAGGGGCGCCCGGGCGGCGGCCGGATGTGGACCGTCGCCGACCTCGTCCAGCACGTCATGGACTCCCACGAGGGCAACCGCAACAATGCGTTCTTCTTCGCCGCCTGCCGGGCGCACGAGCTCGCCGAGCAGAACCTGATCGACCTCGGCGAGGCACAGCTGGGACTGCTGTCGGCGGCCTCCGCCGTCGGGCTCACCGACTCGGAGGCCCAGGCCTCGTTCGACAGCGCGTCCACCCGCCCGAATGACCGGGGGTGGGTGGCTTGACGACCGACTTCGATCAGGCGATGGACGCCTACTTCGGCCCGGACGGCGAAGAGCCGCCCGTGGACTGGGGAGACGTGGAAGCGGCGCCCGCCGAGAAGGAGCCGGCGCCGCGCACCTGGGGCGCCCAGGACCTGCGGTCGGTCCTCGACGGCTCGTACAAGCCGCCGCAGCCCACCGTCGGCCGCCGCGACGACGGCGTCGGCCTGTTCTACCCGGGCCGCATGAACAGCGTGGCCAGCGAGTCTGAGGCGGGCAAGACGTGGTTCGCCCTGATCGCCTGCCTGCAGGAGATCAACGAGGGCAACCACGCCCTCTACCTCGACTTCGAGGACGACGCGGGCGGTGTCGTCGGCCGGCTCCTCTGCCTCGGCGCCAACCCGGCGGACGTCCTGGAGTACTTCCACTACGTCCGGCCGGAGAACAGCCCGAGCGACATCGACCTCCTCGACCTGGCCGCCGTCCTCGACCATGGGCCCACGCTCGCGATCGTCGATGGCGTCACCGAGGGCATGAGCCTCTTCGGCCTGGAGCTGAAGGACAACACCGACATCGCCAAGTTCGGCCGCCAGCTGCTGCGCCCGCTCATGAACTCTGGGGCCGCGGTCGTCACCCTCGATCACGTCGTCAAGTCCTCGGAGAACCGCGGCCGGTACAGCATCGGCGGCGTCCACAAGCTCAACGGCCTGAACGGCGTGATGTTCATGCTGGAGAACATCCGGCCCTTCGGCATCGGCGTCACCGGCAAGTCCCGCATCCGCATCGCCAAGGACCGGCCCGGCCAGATCCGCAAGAACGGCCTGTCCCACTCCAGCGGCATGCATTGGTACGCCGATCTCGTCGTCAAGTCCGAGTCCGCCGAGTTCGCCGAGGCCCACCTCTACGCGCCGATCCAGCGCGACGAGGAGGACCGCCAGGAGGACGAGGAGCGCAAGCGCATCAGCGCCCTCAAGCGGAAGGTCCTCGAGGCCCTGGCGGGCGCGCGCGAGCCGCTCACGGGCAAGGGCATCGAGGACCGCGTCAGCGGGCGCGCCGCGGACATCCGACAGGCCGTCGCCGCACTCGTCGACGAGGGCCGGATCAGCACCGCGCGAGGCGCGCGAGGCGCCATCCTCCACAGCCTCCCGACGGCAGCCCCAGAGGGGGACAAGCCGCCCGAATCGGAGGTGGTCTGACCTCGTCCCGGGCATGGGACGAGGTCGCTCGCCCCACAATGTCCACCTTTGACCTCGGCTCGTGATCGACACCCCCCGGAAATGACCTCGTCCGACCTCGTCCCACCTCGTCCCGGACGAGGTCGTGAGTCCTCGTCCCTCGTCCCACTTCTTTAGGTGGGACGAGGACGAGGTCACACAGCACCACCGTCACAGCAACCCCGGACGAGGACGAGGTCACCAACCACCCCAGGAGCCCGCCCCCATGCCCGAGACCAACCACAGCCGGACCGAACCGTGAACGTCGACGACGTCGTGGCCGAGAAGATCGCCGCCGCCCGCGCCCGCGCCGAGGCCGCCAAGCGCCGCCGCGCAGCGTTCGCCGCCGCCCGGCAGCGCGGCCTCGCCGCACGGCACGCACAGAAGCTCCGCAACCAGGCTTCCGCCCGCACAACGGACGGATCCGAGACGGACACCCCGTCCGCCTCGAACGACACCACCGAGGAGAACTCATGAACATCGCCACCGGCTCCGTCATCAACCTCGCCCCCGCCAACCCCGGCTGGGTCGTCATCCTCAGCGAGGGCAACAGCGCGGACACCATCTGCCCGGTCATCGGCTGGGCCACCGTCGTCCAGGCCCACATGAAGGACGGCACCGTCACCACCCGCGTCGAGCCCGCCTTCCTGTGGGGCGAGCAGGTGTGGACCGAGACGGACGCCCGCGAGCACTCGGCCGGCGGCCTGCGCTTCGAGATCACCCGCCACTGACCCGCACGACACCGGCCGGGCCCGCGGTCATCGGGCCCGGCCTCCCGCCCAGCACACCACAGAAGGAGCCCGCCATGGCAGGCGAGACCGTCATCACCGTCGTCGGCAACCTGGTCGATGACCCCGAACTCCGCTTCACCCCGGCCGGCGCCGCCGTCGCCAAGTTCCGCATCGCCTCCACCCCGCGCGTCTTCGACCGCCAGACGAACGAGTGGAAGGACGGCGACGCACTGTTCCTCACCTGCTCGGTGTGGCGGCAGGCCGCGGAGAACGTCGCCGAGTCCCTCGCCCGCGGCACCCGGGTCATCGCGCAGGGCCGGCTGAAGCAGCGGTCCTACGAGGACCGGGAGGGCGTGAAGCGCACCGTGTACGAGCTCGACGTCGACGAGGTCGGCCCGAGCCTCGCCCGCGCCACCGCCAAGGTCGTCAAGAACCCGGCGGGCGGAGGGCAGCGGCAGGCGGCCTCAACAAATGTTGAGGGCGACCCGTGGTCCACGGCCCGGCCCGCGAACGGCCAGCAGCAGGGCAGCGGCTGGGGCAACCCGCCCGCCCAGCAGCAGCCCGCCGCGCAGGGCGCCGGGTACGACGAGACTCCCCCGTTCTGATGCACGCCTACATGGAGGTACCGGCCTCGCATCCGGACGGCTTCAAGACGGTTCTGTTGGACCTTGAGGACCACGAGCGCCTCGGCCCGCGCCGGCTCAGCATCGGCAGCCACGGCTACGCGCAGATGTGGACGGGCGTGACGATGGTGCTGCTGCACCGCTGGCTCATGGACGTGCCCGGCGGCACCGGTTACAGCCTGATCGTTGACCACATCAACCGCGACCGCCTCGACTGCCGCCGCGCGAACCTCCGCCTGGTCACGCCGAGCCAGTCCAACCTGAACCGCACCGTCGCCGCGCGCGACCTGCCCCTCGGCGTGTACCGAACACGGACCGGCAGGTACCAGGCAGCCCTGAAGCGTAACCGCGTGATCCACCACCTCGGCACCTTTGACACCCCCGCGCAGGCTGCGGACGCCGTGGCGGCTGCCCGCGCCATCACCGACGTCGCTGCGTAAGGAGATCAGCGTGACCCCGAACGAGATCCAGATCCTCATCTGCGGCATCGGCATCGGCGCGCAGGCCATGGCCGTCTGCCACATGATCGGCGACATGCGCGACGCCCGCCGCAGCCTGGCCGCCGCACGCCAGGCGCGCCGCCGCGCGACCGCGGACCACTACCTGAGCAGCTTCCGCCTGTACCGGATGCAGCAGCGGACGGAGGCTCGCCAGTGAGCGCGGCCTGCGGCCTGTGCGAGAGCGGCATCGAGGCCGGCTACCTGTGTGAGGGCGACCGGCTCGCCCTTGCCGGGCGGCTTGAGCGCCTGCCCGCCCTGTTCGAGGAGCTCGCCGCGCACCTGGTGCCCCGGGTGACGGGCGCGATGGAGCGGGTGGCGTCCGGCCCGGCCGGGCCCCGGTCGCCGCTGAACGAGGCAGTTCTCGACATCCGGCTCGGCGAGCTGGCCATGCTGCTGGAGTCGTGGCGGCTCGACGTCCAGCGGGTGCGCTGGCCGGACCACGGGGCGCCGCCGGTCGAGCGTGGCGTGGACCGGCGGGTGCGGGTGGCCTGCCGGTGGCTGGGCATGGAGCTGGAGTGGATCGCCGCCGAGTACCCGGCGGCCGGCGACTTCGCTCGGGAGGTGCGCGACGCGGAGCGGAACGCGCTGTCGATCGTCGGCGCGCCGCCGCCGCGGGCGAAGCGGCTCGGCACGTGCGTCGCGGTCGACTCCTCCGGGGTGATCTGCGGGGCGGTGCTGTGGCATCGGGCCGGGGAGGCGTCGGTGAAGTGCCGGTGGTGCCAGTGCGTGTACGCCAGCGAGCAGGATCTGCTGCTGCTCCGCCACTACCAGCCAGAGGCGTCATGACTATCACTAACCTCCTTGCGCAAAGGGGGGTTAGTGATACCCTCGGAGAGGTGGAAACGCCCCCATGGCGGGACCGCATCCGCACGGAGGACGAGTTGCTGGAACAGCTCGAAGCCCAGGTGGAAGCGGCCCGCAGACGACGGGCGGCAGCACTGAAAGAAGGGGCCGGGGAGCTCGGCAGCGTGTACGCGCTGGCGAAGGAACTTGACCTCAGCTGGACGGCCGTCGCCCACGCGATCAAGAAGTACACAACCGAATAGACAGCGAGGGCCGGACGGCAGCTCCCCGGGTGCTGGAACACCCGAGGGCGCGCGCACCGCCCGACCCTCCAGCCCACGAACGAGATGAGCCCTCGTCATGGACCACCAGAACCTTAGCGCGCCCCCGTGCGCCCCGAGCAGCGGCAACCGCCGCCTCGTCGCAGCCGGCTACGTGCGCCGCGCGCCCCACCCGCAGGCCGAGCCGAGCGACCTGGCCGTCGCCGTCAGCGTCGCCCAGCAACTGCTCGACAGCGACCAGATCCTCTCCGTCCGCGAGGCACTGCGGCTTCTGCTGCGCGCCATCGGCGCCGAGCCCCGCGAAATCCGCCACGCGAACGGCTCGACCTTCCAGGTCATCGACGCGGACAGCTACGACGCCCGCATGGCCCGGGACGTCCGCACCCTGACCATGGCCGACGGCAGCGAGTGGACGGTCGGCACGCGGGGCGCGGGCAGCGCCATCGCGTGGCGCCCGACGACCAGCCAGGTGCCGGCCACGCCCTCGACGGAGCGCTGCCCGGCCGCGCACCCCGAGGACCCCACCGGCTGCAACGGCCCGGTGGCCGTGACCGTCCTCGACCGCCACAACGCCGGCGCCGACGGATGCGAGCACCACGCCGCCCGCCTCCTCGCCTCCCTCACCGGCGGCCGCGTCTACCCGCTGCCCGCCACCCCGGGCGAGGCCGCGATCCGCGTCTTCAAGGCCGCCGACCGCACCCGCCCCTTCCCGTGGCTGACCGACGCCCCGCGTACCCGCGACGACCAGCTCAGCCGCGCCGAGGTCCGCGAGCGGGGTGAGCGCCAGTGACCGCCTACCACCCCCTGCTCTCGGACTACGAGCCCGTCATCCTGCCGGTGGACAGCGTCCACACGGTCGCCCGGAACCTGCTCGCCGAGTACGCGGCCACCAACATCCACGACCACAACGCGACCGTTCAGGCGGCCACCGCCCTCGGCACCATCCTGCGGTCCCTCGTCGCCGCGCTGGACGCCGAGCGGGGTGAGCGCCCGTGAGCAGCGAGCAGCCCCGCACGGTCACCCTGCCCACCGCGGACCACGGCCCGGTCGCCATCCCGGAACCGTCCTGGTGCCGCGGCCACGCCGACCACCGGCCCGACACCCACCGCGTCGACCTCGACCACAAGGGGCCCGAACACCGGCTCACCCACGACGGCGAGCTGCTGTGGACCGCATTCCTCGGCGAGGCCCCCTACGCCAGCCAGCCCCAGGCGCGCGTCCTCGGCGTGTACGTCGAGCAGGGCTCCTACGCCCGCACCCTCGACGCCGTCGGCCTGTACGACCTCGCCGCGACGTTCGAGGCGCACGCCGACCGGCTGCGCGAGCTCGCCGACCAGCTCGGCGCGCTCCTCACCAAGGAGACGCCCGGTGAAGCGTGACCCGCTCCTGTGGGCCGCGCTCACCGCGGTCCTCGTCGTCCTCGCGTCCGCCGAGTACGAGCTGGCCGTCGCGTGCGGCTTCGGCACCTACGTCGCCGCCGGCGTCCCCGCCGCCCTCGACGTGTACGCCCTCGCCGCCCTCCGGGCCCGCCGCGACGTCGCCGCGGTCGTCGCCACCCTGATCGCCGTGAACGCGGCCAGCCACCTCGTCGAGGTACGTCTCCTGCCCGTCTCCGTCGGCCTCGTCGTCGCCGTGTCCGCGGTCGCCCCGCTCGTTCTGTGGCGCGTCCACCGGCTCTCCGAGCACCAGCCGGAACCCGAGCCGGAAGCGAGTTCCGCCGCGGCGGAACCGGCGCCGGAACTGCCGGAACCGATCACCGTCGAGCGGGAGCCCGAGCCGGTCGACGCGGCCCCCGTCGGGCCCGTCCTCGGTCCCTGGCTTCCGGTGGCGGAACTCGCGCGCGGAACCAGCGGAACCGACAGCGGAACCGGCCGTGACCTGCTCGGAGATCACTTTGTCGCTGCCGCCAAAGTGATCAGCGAGCCCACGGCGGAACCAGCCCCGGAACCGAGTTCCGCCCCAGTTCCGGCGACCGGAACCGGCGCCGCCGACATCGTCTCCGAGGACACCTCGAACACCACCTTCGCCAAGCGCGTCGACACCGTCCGCGAGTGGCTCACGGGCGAACCGGAACTCACCGGAACCGAGATCGGCACCCGGCTCGGCGTCTCCGACGGGTACGGCCGGCGGCTCCTGCGCGCCGCCCGGGACGGCTCGTGATCCTCGCCGCGTTCTTCCCCGCCGCCGCGCTGGTCGCCCTCGCTGGGCTCGCGCTCGTCGCACCCCGCACCGTGCCCCCGGTCTCCGGCACGTGCGCGCTCATCGTCACCCTGGCCGCGCTCGGCGTGGCCCTCGTCCGCTGAGGACCCCACCATGAACTACGTCACCTTCGGCGGTGTCACCGTCGGCCTCATCCTGCTCGGCTACGAACTCGTCACCTGGTGGCCCGGCCTCAAGGCCCTCAAGAAGGACCCCGTCAAGCACGCGTCCCGCTTCCTCCCGTACCTCGCGTCCTGGTCATACGGCTGCCTCACCACCCTTGGCGTCGGGGGCGCCGTCGGCTTCATCTCCGGCACGGTCCTGGGCCTGTCCAACTGGCTCGGCGACGCGGCCCTCGTCTGGGGCGTCGGCGGCGCCGGCGGGCAGTCCGCGGCCCGCGCCACGTTCCTCCCCCTGTCCGGCCCCGGGCTCGGCATCGTGCTGATCCTCACGGCCTGCTTCGTGGCCGCGGTGAAGAAGGCGGGTGAGGAGCAGGCTGGCGTGCTGAAGCGGGGCGCCTGGTGCGGCATCTGCCTCGGCACGTCGTCCGGCGTCGCCGGTTTCGCCGCGGTGCCGCTCGCGACGGCGGTGTCCCTCGTCGGCGACCGCGTGTACGGGGCGTTCTGATGGCGGCCGAGGAGGAGCTGTCGCGGGCGGCGGGCGGGTGCGTCCTTGTCGTCCTCGGCGGAGCGGCCGCGGGCGCCCTGTTCGCCATCGACGAGGCGGTCGGCGTCCTCGCCGTGGTCGGCGCCGGCTGGTTCGCGCTCTGGCGCTCCGCCCGCCGCATGTCCGATTCGTCCGCCACTCCCCCACCGGGGGGTGCCGCCCCTCTCGACGGTGAAGAGGCTGGTCACAGCGTCGGCGACGGAACCACTCTCGTCCGCCGAGAGGGGATGTTGATCTACCTGACCCCGGACCCGGACAACCCTGTCCGCACCCACGTGCACGTCGAGCACACCGCCGACGAGACGCACGCATAGACCCCGGGACGGCCGTCCTTCCGCCAAGTCGTCCGGCCGCCCCGGTCCCATCCCGATCACGAGACAGGAGCCCATCATGGCACTCGGCTGGAAGAAGCAGCCCGAGCCCGACGACCCGCGGCTGTCGGGCCACGAGACCACCTACCAGGCCTCCCGCGGCGGCTGGCTGAAGCCCGCACAGAAGCCCATCCCCGGCGCCCCGAAAGAGCAGCAGCGCCGCTGACGCAGCCCGAGCACAGTGCCCCCGCCGACCACGTAACGGCGGGGGCACTGCCGCATCATGGGGGCATGGACGACCCGCCCGCCCCGCCCGGCCACCTCACCGCCCGCGATACCCAACGCGCCCTCGGCATCAGCGCCGGCGCCCTCCGCAACCTCGTCTACCGCGGCCAGCTCACCCGCTCCGGCGGCACCGAACGACACCCCTGGTACGCCGCCAAGGACGTCGCCGCCATCGCCGCGAAACGACAGGCCCGCGCTGCCGCTTGACCGCAGGTCAGACACTGTGTGACGATCCCGGTGTACAACTGTGCCCTCAACCGGCACCACAGACTGCCGGGATCAGGCCGGAACCAGGGAACTGGATCCCTCCACCCATCGAGGTGGTTGTGGCCCCCGGAGAAACACGGCGAAGCCCCGACCGACGCTCACGGCCGGGGCTTCGCCGTGCCCAGGGAGGAGCCAGCATGCTGCACCGCCTGATCATCGTCGCCGAACTCCAGCAGACCGAGCCCGACGACGAGCAATGGGACCAGTACGAATCCACCGGACGCGCGTGCGTCGTCTGCCCCTGCGGACTCAACACCGGCTTCACCGACAAGACCGACGCCGCCCAGCAGTACCGCGACCACGCCCGAGCCAACCAGCCCCCCGCCCCCGTACAGATCCACCCCGAAACGGGCGAGGCCCGCGACGTCCTCCACGACATGCTCGCCGAGATCACGAGGGACTGACCATGGCCGCACGCACGCGCATCCACTACCCGAACGCGGGCAAGGCCGTCAGGCAGATCGAGCGGCGAGACGCACGGGGCGCTGAGCAGTACCGAGCCGAACTCAGGTACTTCCACTACAGGTCCCGCGTCATCCTCGCCATGCCGCACAGCGACTACTACCAGGGCACGCACACACTGCCCGCACTACCTGGCGCATCCGCCTACCCGTGGCCTCATGCCCGCGCGTAAGGCGATGCAGGTCTGTCCCACACCAGGCTGCCCCACCCTCACCCCAGCCGGCCGCTGCCCCACCTGCCAGGCCAAAGCCAGAGCAGCCAGACCGCAGCCCAACACCCGCGGCTACAACACGGCATGGCGCAAGGCCAGCGCCGCATACCTACAGACTCACCCGTACTGCGAGTGCGAGACCTGCGCCCAGCTCCCCCAGCTCCAACGCGACCTCGCCACCGAGGTCGACCACATCGACGGCCTCGGCCCCCTCGGCCCCCGCGGCTTCGACCCGACCAACTGGCAAGCCATGTCCAAGCGCCACCACTCCCGCAAGACCGCAGCCGAGACCTGGGGAACGTGACGCACGGTCATCGGACCCAGGGGGGTGACCCCCAGCCGGCCGGGGGTGGAACAGCGCGGGGGAGGGCGCTGTCTGGTTCGTCGGGTTCAGAGGGTCCCCGCTGACCCCCCTGGTGTCACGCAAGGTGATGCCGTTCGTGCTGCGCAACGCAGCGTGGAGGAGTGATCGACATGCCTCGTGGTGGAGCGCGCGCGGTCTCCGGGCCGCCGCCGGACCCGTCGTCGCTGCGGCAGATGAAGGCCGCCGAGCGCGGCGGGTGGACGACGCTGCCGGCGGAGGGCCGCACCGGTGAGCCGCCGGAGTGGCCGCTGACCGAGGCGACGCCCCGGGAGCTGGTGCTGTGGGAGGACCTGTGGGCGAAGCCGCAGGCGGTGGTGTGGGAGGAGATGGGCCAGGTCCTCGAGGTCGCGCTGTTCGCGCGGACGCTGGCGGAGGCCGAACGCCCGGACACCCGGGTGGACGTGAAGAAGATGGTGCGCGGCTACCTCGACAGCCTCGGCTTGTCCGTGGCCGGGATGCTGCGGAACCGGTGGAAGATCGCCCCTGCGGTGGAAGGCCCGGACGCGTCGGTGCCGGTGGAGGACCGGCCGGTGGTGCGGCGTCCGTCGGCCCGTGACCGGCTGAAGGTCGTGCCCAGTGGCGAAGGGACCTGACGCCGGGCCCGAGTTCGTCGTCGACTTCCCCACGCTCTGGATCGTCCCGGACTGGATCGAAGCGCACTGCCCCGTGCCGGACGGCTTCCGCCAGGGCGAGGACCTGGAGCTGTACCCGTGGCAGCTGTGGTGCACGGTCAACCACTACCGGGTGAAGCCTGCCGCGGTGGTCGGGCAGCTGGCGCCGGCGTTCCACTACCGCCGTAGCCAGATCGTCGCGCCGCAGAAGACCGGGAAGGGCCCGTGGTCGGCGACCATCACGCTGGCGGAGGCGGCCGGACCGGTCGTCTTCAACGGCTGGGCGCGCGGCAGCGAGGTCTACCGGTGCTCCGACCACGGCTGTGGCTGCGGCTGGTGGTACCAGTACGAGCCGGGCGAGCCGATGGGCGTGCCGTGGCCGACGCCGCTGATTCAGCTGGTGGCTACGGCTGAGGACCAGGTCGACAACGTGTATCGGCCGCTGCGGAGCATGGTGAAGCTCGGTCCGCTGTCGGAGTTCATGCGGGTCGGTGAGGAGTTCACCCGCGTCGGGGAGCAGGGCCGGATCGACACGGTGACGTCGTCGGCGATGTCCCGGCTGGGCAACCCGATCACGTTCGCCAACCAGGACGAGACCGGGCTGTGGACGACGGCGAACAAGCTGCGCCGGGTGGCGGAGACCCAGCGGCGCGGCCTGGCCGGCATGGGCGGCCGGTCGATGGAGACGACGAACGGGTGGGATCCGTCGGAGAACTCGGTGGCGCAGACGACGTCCGAGTCGAAGGCGCGGGACATCTTCAAGTACCACCCGCAGGCGCCCAAGACCTTGTCCTACGGCAACAAGCGGGACCGGCGGAAGATCCACGCCGTCGTCTACGCCGGCTCGGACCACGTCGACCTGGACGCGATCGAGGCGGAGGCCGCCGAGATCATGGAGAAGGACCCGGCGCAGGCAGAGAGGTTCTTCGGGAACCGGTGCGTGTCTGGTTCGTCGACCTGGCTGGACCCGGCGAAGTGGGCGGCCAAGGCGGCGCCGCGGCGGATCCGTCCGTTCACCCGGATCGTGCTGGGCTTCGACGGGTCGGAGGTCGACGACTGGACGGCGATCCGCGCCGAGACGATGGACGGCTACCAGTTCACCCCGGTCTACGGGCCGAACGACGAGCCGACCATCTGGAACCCTGCCGACTACGGCGGGCAGGTGCCGGCGGCGGAGGTCCACGCGGCGATGTCGCAGCTGATGGCCCGCTACGACGTGGTCCGGCTGTACGCGGATCCTCCGTACTGGGAGACCGAGATCGACGAATGGGTCGACCTGTACGGCGAGGAACGCGTCATCCGCTGGTACACCCGCCGCATCGTCCAGATGCACGCCGCCTGCGAGCGGCTGAAGACGGACGTGGCGCGGGCCGCCAGCGGCACGGTCGCGTTCTCGCACGACGACTGCCCGATCACGGCGGACCACATCGCGAACACGCGCGCGGCCGCGCGCCCGATGGACCGCTACGTCCTGAAGAAGGCGAGCCCGAGCCAGAAGATCGACGCCACGATCCCGAGCATCCTCGCCCACGAGGCGCTGGGTGACGTCATCGCGGCCGGCCTCGCCGAGCGGCAGCAGCCCTTCTACTACGGCACCTGAAAGGGGGCCCGATGGCGACGATGGAGCAGGCCCTTCAGCTGGTGCAGCTGCTGGAGGCTGAGCTGTTGCAGCGCGGCCGGGACATCACCCGCCACAACGCCTACTACCGCGGGGAGCACCCGCTGAAGTTCGCGTCGGATGAGTTCTCCAAGTTCCACGGGGACCGGTACCGCGACTTCGCCGACAACTGGACGCAGGTGGTGGCTGACTCCCCGGTGGAGCGGCTCACCGTGACGGGCTTCCAGGCCTCCGGTGAGACGGATGCCGACGCTGATCTGTGGCGGGTGTGGCAGGTCAACGGCCTGGACGCCGACAGCCAGCTCGGTTTCCTCGGCTCGGTCGTCAACGCCCGCTCGTTCGTGCTGGTGTGGGGCGACCCGAAGGACCCGGACATGCCGGTGGTCTCCTTCGAGGACCCCTCCCAGTGCGTCATCGCCTACGAGCCGGGCTCGCGCCGGCTGCGGCGGGCGGCGCTGAAGCGGTGGCAGGACGGCGGCGAGGACTACGCCACCCTGTACCTGGCGGACGAGGTGTGGAAGTTCTGCCGCCCGCACCTGGTGCAGGACGGGGAGAAGTCCCCGCAGATGGCCGACGTCGACGAGGAGCTGAAGCGGTGGCAGCCCCGCGACCCGGAGGGCCTGGGCGAGCCGAACCCGCAGCCCAACCCCATGGGCGTGGTGCCGATGGTGGAGCTGCCCAACAAGTCCGTGCTGGTCGGTGACCCGATCAGCGACGTGCACGGTGTGATCGCCATGCAGGACGCCATCAACCTGCTGTGGGCGCAGCTGTTCACCGCCTCCGACTACGCGTCCTTCCCGCAGCGGGTCATCATGGGCGCCGAACGCCCGGTGATTCCGAAGCTGAACGCTGCGGGCGAGGTCATCGGCACGCAGCCGGTGGACATCGAGAAGTTCGCCGTGGACCGCGTGATGATGTTCAACGGCCGGGACGTCCGTATCGGCGAGTGGCAGGCCGCCAACCTGGCCATGTACACCGGCCTGATCGAGGTCGCTGTCGGCCACCTGGCTGCCCAGACGCGCACCCCCCAGCACTACCTGGTCGGGAAGATGGCCAATCTGGCGGAGGGGGCGCTGCTCGCCGCGGAGACCGGCCTGGTGAAGCGGACCGAGGAGAAGCAGATCTGGTCTGGGCAGGGCCTGCGCGAGATGGCCCGGCTGATCGCCCTGGCCCGCGGTGAGGACGCCAAGGCGACCGCGCTGCGCTCCGGGCGGGTGCTGTGGAAGGACGCGGAGTCCCGCTCCCACGCGCAGATGGCGGACGCGCTGCTGAAGCTGAAGCAACTCGGGTTCCCCTTCAAGTGGCTGGCCCTGCGCTACGGCCTGACCCCGACCGAGGTGGCCGACGTGATGGCGATGCGCATGGAGGAGCTGGAGGCCGACCCGGTCACCGAGCTCACCCGGCAGATCGGCGGCGGCCCGTCCACCGCCGGCAACGTCCCGCCCGAGGACACCGGCCCCGAGGAGGGGCCGGACGAGGGCGAGGAGCTGGCCGCGTGAGCCCGTCCCCGGAGGCGGTCGCGCACATGGAAGCGCGCCAGCGCCTGGCGGTGGCCACGGCCCTGGCCACCCACCGCATCTGGCGGCGCCTGGACGAGGACAACCTGTACCAGTCCTGGCTGGGCCTGGTGGGCGACGTCCTCGCCGTGGTGATGAGCGGGCAGCTGGCGGCCGCGCAGATGACCGGGCCGTGGCTGAACGAGCTGCTCGGGGCGGAGAACGAGGACCGGCCCGACGCCGGCCGGATCGTCCCCGAGGCGTTCACCGGCGTCGACGGCGCGGGCCGCCCGCTCGCCGGTGTCCTCATGTCGCCGCTCTGGACGGCGCTGCGGCTGGTCACGGCCGGACGGCCCATCGTCCAGGCCCTGGTCGCCGGGCGGTCGATGCTGGACGCCATCGCCAGGACCGCCGTGGCGGACATCGGGCGGGCCGCCGATTCGGCAGCCATGACCGCGCGTCCGGCCGTGACCGGCTACATCCGCGTGGTGGAGGGCGGCGCCTGCTCGCGCTGCCTGATCCTCGCCGGGAACGAGTACCAGACCGACAAGGCGTTCCTGCGGCACCCGCGCTGCAACTGCGGCATGGAGCCCGTCACCCGGGAGCACCGGCCGCGGCCCGCGTCGCCGAAGGAGCTGGTGGCGCAGATGTCCGAGGCGCAGAAACGGCGGACGTTCGGCGAGGCCGGCGCCAGGGCGCTCGCCGAGGGTGCCGACCTGGGGCAGCTGGTCAACGCCCGCCGCGGCATGGCCACCGCCACCGTGTTCGGGCGCAAGCTCCAGATCACCACCGAGGGCGTCACCAGCCGCGGCTTCGCCGGCTCCCGGCTGAAGAACCTGGAGAAGACCGCAGGGCAGCGCTACCGCGTGTCCAAGACGCCCCGCCTGATGCCCGAAGAGATTTTCCGGATCGCCGACGACCGCGCGCACGCCGTGCGCCTGCTGCACCAGCACGGCTTCATCGCCTGACCCCCTCGCCCGCGCGCAACGCCCGGGCCCCCGACCCCGCAATGGGAGCGCATCATGACCACGCCCACCCCTGCCGCCGAGCCCGCCGTTGACGACGACCTGGACCCGGCCGCCGATCCGGTAGAGCCGGACGCCGACGGCACCACCGACGTCGACGACACGGATGCCGACCCCGCGGGCGCCGACCAGCTCGGCGACCCGGGCAAGAAGGCCCTGGACACCATGAAGGGCAAGCTCAAGGCGGAACGCGACAGGCGCCGCAGCCTCGAGGCCCAGCTCGCCGAGCTCAGCAAGCCGGCCGACGGCGGCCAGCCCGACCAGGACACCCTGGTACGGCAGGCCGAAGCGCAGGCCCTGGCCCGCGTCAACGAGCGCCTGGTGAAGGCGGAGGTGCGGGCGGCCGCGGCCGGGAAGCTGGCCGACCCCGCCGACGCCCACCGGTTCCTGGACCTGTCCCAGTTCGAGGTCGACGCCGACGGCAACGTCGACGCCGACGAGGTCTCCGACGCGATCGACGACCTTCTGAAGTCCAAGCCGTACCTGGCCGCGCAAGGCGGCACCCCCAAGCCGCGGTTCCAAGGGACCGCAGACTCCGGCGCCCGCAAGGGGAATGCCCGGCCCTCCCAGCTCACCGAGGCGGACGTCAAGCGTCTGTCGGCGGCGGGCAAGCACGCCGAGATCGTCAAGGCCCAGAACGAGGGCCGCCTCGACGACTACCTCGGCAACACCCG
This sequence comes from Streptomyces sp. NPDC088812, assembly GCF_044750285.1. Taxonomy (NCBI): domain Bacteria; kingdom Bacillati; phylum Actinomycetota; class Actinomycetes; order Kitasatosporales; family Streptomycetaceae; genus Streptomyces; species Streptomyces sp. NPDC088812. The sequence goes on from NZ_JBIVJP010000002.1 coordinate 210,424, forward strand.
GTAACCCCCTTCGAGGAGAACCCCATGGCCATCAGCGCCTTCAAGCCGGAAGTGTGGAACGCCAACCTTCTGGTCACCCTGGAGAAGTCCCACGTCTACGCCGCCCCGGGCGTCGTCAACCGCGAGTACGAGGGCGACATCGCCAACTACGGCGACACCGTCCACATCGTGGGCCTGGCGGAGCCGACGATCGGCACGTACACCCCGCACGTCGACATCACCATCGAGGACGTCGACGACACCGACGCCACCCTGCTCATCGACCAGTCGAAGTACTTCGCGTTCGAGGTCGACGACGTGGAGAAGCGGCAGGCCTACAACGGCGGCAAGGTGCTGACCGAGCAGGCCCGCAAGGCCGCGTACAAGCTGCGCGACGTCGCCGACCAGTACGTCGCCGGCCTCATGGCGGCGGGCGTCGACGCGGGCAACCTGGTCGCCGAGCAGACCCTGGCCTCCCCGTCCGACGCCTACGACCTGCTCGTGGACCTGGGCACGATCCTGGACACGGACAACGTGCCGGACGCCGGCCGCTGGGCGGTCGTCACCCCGGCGTTCTACGGGCTGCTGCTGAAGGACGACCGGTTCGTCGGCAGCGGCGACGCTGCGGCGGCCGCGACCCGCACGAACGGCATGGTCGGGGAGGCCGCGGGCTTCTCCATCCGCAAGTCCAACAACGCCCCGAACGGTCCGGGCGCGGGCGCGGGCAAGCTGGTCATCGCCGGGTACAACGGCGCGGTTACCTACGCCGAGCAGATCAACAAGACCGAGGCGGCGCGTAAGGAGAAGGGCTTCGCGGACATCGTGAAGGGCCTGCACCTGTACGGCGCGAAGGTCATCCGCCCGACCGGCCTGGCCGCCGCGGATGTGATCATCTGATGGCCGGGCGGGAGCTGGAGGACGGCCAGGAGGTCCTGCTGCGCGGCTCTGGCGGTGCGCCGTTCCGTGTGCGGGTGGGCCAGCCGTTCACCAGGGAAGCGATCGAGCAGCGCCTGGAGTCCGGCGAGTGGGGCTGGCCGGACGACGAGCCGGCCCCGGCCGCGCAGGCCGGGCCCGAGCCGCGGACCGAGAAGACGTCCAAGCCGAGCGACCGGCCGGGCGACGAGGGCCCTCAGCCGCGGACCGAGTTCGCGTCCGACCCCGGCGACCGGGAGGGCGAGGCCGGCCCGCAGCCGCGCACGGAGATCGTGTCGAAGCCGGGCAGCCGCCGGGATGCGGCCGCGGAGGAGACGGACACGGATCCGGACCGGCCCGCGCCGGGCGCCCCGAAGGCGGACTGGGTGGCCTACGTGGCCCGCACGCAGCACATGTCCCGCGAGGACGCGGCGAACTACACCAAGGCCGACCTGATCGACATGGTCAGCTGACAGGGAGGGGGCCGCTGTGGCACTCGATCCGCTCGCAACGGTGGCCGACCTCGAGGCCCGCGGCTTCGCACTGTCCGCCTCCGAGACGGACATCGCCGGCGTCTACCTGGGCGTCGCTTCGGCGGCCGTGCGGGAGGCCGCGGGGACGGCCATCACCCGCGTCACCTCCACCATCACCCTGGAAGGTGCGCGCGGGCAGTGGCTGCGGCTGCCCGGGCCGCCCATCGTGTCCGTCGCCGCGGTCACCGTCGACGGCACCGCGGTCACCGACTGGCGGCTTCGCTCGGAGCGGCTGTGGCGGGCGGCCGGCTGGACCGGCTGCGAGCCGTCCGAGGCGCAGATCACCTACACGCACGGCCTGCTCGAGGCGCCCGAGGACATCGTCGATCTGGTCTGCCGGATGGCCGCGGCCGCCATCGTCGCCTCCCGCGACGGCGACGGCGAGGGCATGGCCGCCGTCAAGGAAGTCACCTCCGAACGGCTCGGGGACTGGTCCGTGACCTACGGGGCCGACGGCCGCATCAGCGAGATGGACCTGCCGCAGTACTGGCGCGAACGCCTCCAGGCCCGCTTCGGCGGCGGCATCGACATGCTGAGGCTGCTGTGAGGCCGGGCCTGAGCCGCCTGCTGAACCGGGAACTGGCGGTGTACCGGGCGCAGACGACCGACGACGGGCACGGCGGGCAGACCACCGTGATGCAGATGCAGGGCACGGTGCGCGCCAAGGTCGACCAGCCCTCCCCCACCGAGCGCATGGTGGCGGCCTCGACGAGCTCCCGTCACTCCCACAACGTCTACCTGTCGTCGCGGACGTTCGTGCGTCGCGGTGACGAGCTGCGCGGCGCGGATGCTCTCGGCACCGTGCAGCGCTTCCGGGTGCTGTCGGTGGTGCAGCCGTCCGCGCCCGTCTACTCCAAGGCACTCGCCGAGCTGATCCAGACCGAAGGGGGAACCTGATGGCTGACCTGAGCAGTACCAAAGTCACGGTGGCTTCGGGCGTCGTCGACGTCGCCGCGCAGGCCGTCGCCGCCGCCTCGGGCGGTGACACGGCGCCCGTGGGGCCGGGCCGCTTCCTGTACGTCAACAACGGCTCCGGCGCGTCGATCACGGTGACGCTGTCCACGCCGGGCACGGTGTCGGGCCTGGCCGTCACGGATCCCGCCTACACCGTGGCGGCCGGGAAGCACGCGATCATCCCGCTGGCCAACGTGTTCCGGGGGGCGACCGGCCGCGCGTCGATCACCTACAGCGCCGTCACCACGGTCACCGTCAAGCCGTTCGAGCTGGGCTCCTGATGGCCGCCGGGGAGCGGCCGCGGCCGCGGCTGCCGCAGACGGAGCCGCAGGAGTGCCGCGTCCGCGCCGAGGACGCCCTCGGGCTGGGCGAGACGGACGTCGACGTGCCGCGTGCGACCGCGTGGGCGCTGCTGGCCGTGGCGGGCGAACTGCGCGAGATCCGCGCCCTGCTCCGGAAGAGGTGAGCCCCGGTGGCACGACGGCGGCGCGGAGCGCGCACGGAGATCATCGGGTTGGACCGGCTGGAGCGGCGGCTGGCTGAGATCGTGCCGGCCCTCGAGGCGGCCGCCCGGGCGGAGATCGAGAACGCGGGCGGCGCGATGGTGGCGGACGTCCGGCGCAACGTGCGGGTGGACTCCGGCAACCTGCGCACCAGCGTCGCCCCCAAGTACCAGAAGGACGGTCTTCAGGTGGAGGTCGGCTGGCGCGACCAGGACGACCTGTACGCCGTCTTCCACGAGCGCGGCACACGGCGCACACCGGCCAACCCCACCCTCATCCCCGCGCTGGAGCGGGCCGGGCAGGAGTTCGTCGCGCGGCTGCGGGCCGAAGTGCGGAGGCGTCTGTGAGCACGCCCGCGGCCCTGGCGGCGCTGGCGACCCGGGATGCCGTCCGCGTCGCCCTGACCGGTGACGCGGCCCTGATGGGCCTGGTGACGGGCGTCCTGGACTGGGCCCCCGAAGACCAGGCCTACCCCTACATCCACCTCGGCGACAGCTTCGAGACGCCGGCCAACGCCCACGACCGCCACGGCAGCGAGGTGGTGCAGACGCTGCACGTGTGGTCGAAGTACCGGGGCTTCGCGCAGGGACTGGAGATCGCCGGCCGGATCCGCCAGGTCCTCGACCACCAGCCGCTGACGATCACCGGCCACCGGTGGACGTGGACGCGGTTCGTGTCCATGCAGACCCTGACCGACCCCGAACCCCCGGGCGACCTGCGCCACCTGCCGATGACGTTCCGCATCGGCAGCGAGCAGCCCCCCGCATAACCCCTCCCGGCCCGCGCGGGCCGGACATCAGCAAGGAGGACGGCCATGGCCGGCGAAGACGCATTCGGTACCCAGCTCAAGCGCGACAGCGGAGGCGGCAGCTTCCAGCTGATCGCGAGCGTGTCGGACCTCTCCGGTCCGGAGCGCTCCCGTGAGGCGATCGAGGTGACCGCCCACGACAGCCCGAACAAGTACCGCGAGTTCGTCAAGGGCCTCAAGGACGGCGGGGAAGTGTCGGCGACGATCAACTATCGGCCGGGCGAGACGACGCACCAGGCCCTCGACGGCGACTTCGAGGAGGACGACCTGCGCGACTACCAGCTGGTCATCCTCCCGGGCGATGCCGACGAGCACACCTGGGACTTCTCCGCACTGATCACCGACATCTCCGACGCCTTCCCTATCGACGACAAGATGGAGCGAGAGGTCACCTTCAAGATCTCCGGGAAGCCCGTCCTCACCGCGACCGGCGCCTGACGGCCGGCCACCACCCCCTGACCCGCCCGCGACCTCACCGAGGACACCATGGCCAGCCTGAGAGAACAGATCCGCGCCGCGCAGGACATCAAGGCCCAGGACGACGTCGAGATCCCCGAGTGGGCGCCCGGCGAGTTCTTCCGCGTGAAAGGCCTGCCCTCCAGCGACTGGGAGGAGTACCAGAGCCGCCTGTCGAAGATGCGCATCGACACCACCGGCAAGTCGGGCGCTGAGATGCAGCTGCGCTCCAACAAGGCGCTCATCGTCGCCAAGGCGCTGTACGAGCAGGAGACCGACGAGCTCGTCTTCCCGGACGCGCGGGAGGGCGTGGCCGTCCTGGGCCAGAAGAACGCCGGCATCATCAACGGCCTGTTCAACCTGGTGCGGGTCCTCTCCGACGACGACAAGAGCTTCGAGCAGAAGGTGAAGGCCGCGGAGGGAAACTCCGACGGCGACCAGCCCTGAGGCTCCTGTACGACTTCGCCGTCGCCTTCCGGATGCCTCCGGACGAGGTGATGGAGAGGTTCACCGAGGAGCAGATGGTGCATCTGGTCGCCTACCAGAACCTCTACGGGCCGATCACGCCCGCGCGGCTGGACGTCGTCGCCGCGCGGCTGGGCATGGACGTGGCCGCCCCGCACATGAAGAAGGGCCGCGTCCCGCGGCTGAAGGACCACGTGATGGTCTGGTCGCGCGCTGCCCGGCCGCCCCAGACCGGCCGCGAAATGCTGGCCACGGTCAAGGGCATCCAGGCCGCCTACGACGAGGCGGACAACGACCGCCGCGGGCGCCGCCGGCGCCGCGCCTGACAGCTGAGGGGGTGGCGGCCGTGGCAGTGCTGGACGAACTGCTGGTGCGGTTCGGCGTCGACATGTCGCAAGCCCAGGAGGAAGTCGACTCGGGCTCGGAGGGCATCACCGGCCGCCTGGACGGCCTGGCGGCCGCGGGCACCGTGGCGGGCGCCGGCCTGGGCGCCGCGTTCGCCGTGGGCGTGTCCACCGCGATGGACATCACCGCTGCCACCACCGAACTCCAGAACCAGCTCGGCATCACGCACGACGACGCCGTGCAGCTGTCCGAGGCGACCAAGAGCCTGTTCTCCTCCGGCCTCGCCGGGTCGGTGGAGGAGGCCAACGAGGCCGTCATCGCCGTGAAGTCCAGCTTCAAGGACATGAAGGACGCCAGCGTCGCCGACATCGGGGAGGTGGCGAAGGAGTCGACGGTCCTGGCCCGCACGTTCGACGTCGACGTCTCCGAGGCCGCGTCGTGGGCCGGGTCGATGGTCACGAACAAGCTGGTCAAGAGCAGCAAGGAAGGCCTGGACCTGCTCACGGCGGCCGCGCCGCTGTTCCCCAAGGCGATGCGGGCGGAGCTGCCGGAGGCGCTCAACGAGTACGGCGACGGGTTCGCGAAGATCGGCCTGGACGGGCCGACCGCGATCGGGCTGCTGTCGCAGGCCGTCCAGGGCGGCGCGATGAACGTGGACGAGGCCGGGGACATCGTGCACGAGTTCTCCCGGATCGTCACCGAGGAGTCCGACCGGGCCGTCGAAGGCTTCAAGGCCCTCGGCCTGAACGGTGAACAGACCCTCAAGGCCATCCAGTCCGGCGGCTCCGGCAGCACCCAGGCCATGCAGGACGTCACCGACGCACTGCGCGCGGTGAAGGACCCCGGCGAGCAGGCCGCCCTCATCACCAAAATCTTCGGCGACCGGGCGGGCGACTCCAAGGACGCCGTCCTTGCCCTCAGCCCCGTCACCGCGGGCACGGCGGGCGAGCTGGACAACTTCGCCGGCGCCGCCGGGAAGGCCGCCGAGGCCGCACAGTCCGACCCGGCCGTACAGCTCAACAGCATCATGAGCACGCTGGGGACGACGCTCGGGGAGACCCTCGCCCCCGCCCTCAGCACGGTCGCCGGCTTCCTGAAGGACCACCCGGGCCTGGTGCAGACCCTGGTGCCCATCGTGCTGGCCCTGGCCGTCGGCCTGGCGATCGCCGCAGCCGCCCAGTGGGCCCTCAACAGCGCACTGCTGGCCAACCCGTACACGTGGATCGTCCTCGCCGTCGTCGCGATCGTCGCCGCGATCGTCCTGCTGTGGAAGAAGAACGAGGCCTTCCGCAACTTCGTGACCGCCGCGTGGAACATGATCCTCGGCGCGATCAAGAAGGCGTGGAACTGGGTCAAGAACAACTGGCCGCTGGTCCTCGGCATCCTCACCGGGCCCGTCGGCCTGGCGGTCGGCGCGATCGTCAATTACTGGGACAACATCGTGAAGTTCTTCAAGGGCATCCCCGGCAAGATCTCCTCGATCGCCTCCGGCATGTGGGACCCGATCTGGAACGCCTTCAAGCACATGCTGAACACGATCATCTGGGGCTGGAACAACCTCTCCCTGACGATCGGCGGCGGCTCGATCATGGGCGTCGACGTCCCGTCCCTCACGCTGTCCACGCCGAACATCCCCTACCTCGCCAAGGGTGGTATCGCGACCGGGCCCACGTTGGCCATGGTCGGCGAGGGCCGCGAGGACGAGGCGATCCTGCCTCTGTCCCGGCTGGAGCAGCTCATCAACCGGCCCACCAATGCGCCCTCGACGCGTCGCGTCCAGCCGATGGAGAACCGACTGGTGCTCGAACTGCGCGGCGGGTCGCGAGCGTTCCGTGAGTTCTTCCAGGAGTCGGTGAAGAACACCGCCGGCGGCGACATCGTGAAGTACGTAGAGGGGTGATGGGATGGTCAGCCTGCCACCGGACATCTGGGCCGACCTGTACTTCGACGGCGCGTGGAACTCCATCAGCAGGGACGTGCGGCAGACGGCTCCGGTCACCATCACCCGCGGCCTGTCGGCGGAGTCCGCCTCGGTCGCCGAGCCCACCTCCTGCGAGTGCGTGCTGGACAGCCGGAACCACCGCTACGCGCCCCGCAACCCGCGCTCTCTCCTGCGCGGGAAGATCGGCCGCAACACACCGTTCCGGGTCGGCTACGAGGCCGGGAGCCCGTGGGCGGAGTTCGACGGCGGCCTGACCTACAACAGCCTGTTCGTCAACGACGCCGCCGCCCTCGACCTCACCGGGGACTTCGACCTGCGCCTCGACCTGGCCCTGGAGGACTGGTCGGAGTCGCAGATGCTCGCCCTGCGCTACATCCCCGGCGGGACGAACGAGCTGTGGGCCCTGGAGATTCTCGACGGCGTCCTGACCTTCCTGTGGTCCCCCGACGGCACGTTCGCCTCCCGGATCACCCAGACGGCCACCGCGGCGGTCACGGCGTACAACGGGCAGCGCCTGGCCCTGCGCGTCACCCTCGACAAGGACAACGGGGCCGGCCGGTACGAGCTGCGGTTCTACACCGGGCGGACCGTCGACGACACCGAGTGGCACCTGCTCGGCGCGCCCGTCACCGGCACGTCGACCACCACGGGCTTCTCCGGGTCGGCGTACATGGAGTTCGGCGGCGGGTTCTCCTTCAACGCCACCCCCGCGGGCGGGGTCCTCAACCGCATGCGCGGCCGGGCCTACGCCTTCCAGCTGCGCGACGGCATCGGCGGCACCGTCAAGGTCAACATGTCCACCCGGGCGGCCGCGGCGGGCGGGACGACGTTCGTCGACTCCACAGGCCTGACGTGGTCACGCGGCGGCGACGCGGTCCTGACGAACCGGCACATCCGCATGACGGGCGAGGTGCCGGCCTGGCCGCCGACCCGGGACCTCAGCGGCAACGACACGTTCGTGGAGATCAACCCGTCCGGCGTCATGAGGCGCATGGACGCCGGGAACAAACCGCAGGACAGCGCACTCCTGCGGTACATCAAGGCGAACCAGCCGGTGGAGTGCTGGCCGCTGACGGACGGCGAACAGTCCCGCTCGGGGAAGTCCCTCGTCGGCGGGAAGCCGATGACGCAGATCAACACGGCGGCCGACACGCCGGGCAACTTCGGCAAGGGCACCCTCGCGGAGTGGATCGAGCCGGTCATCCAGATCCTGCCGGACGTGACCGGCTCCATCCAGGGCGAGTGCCCGGTCACCGCGGGCACGGCGGCGATGTGGTCCGTGGACTTCTTCATGCGCGGCGGCGGCAACGAGTCGGCCGGCGTGTTCGAGATCTACGACGCCGGCGCGGGGTCGGACACCGACAACCAGGCACAGTTCCGGCTGATCTTCGACGGGAACAGCGACCTGCTCACGCTCACGCTGGACATGGTGGGCGAGTCCTCGTCGTCGTCCTCCCTCGTCATGGCGGCCACGTCCGTGGCGATCTACGACGAGAACCCGCACCACGTGCGCGTCACCATGGACCCGCAGGCCTCCAGCACCCTGTGGTACGTCTACGCGGACGGGCAGCTGATCGGCAGCGGCACGATCGCCTCCATCGCGGTCAAGGCCGCACGCATCATGCGCCTGGGCTGGGGCTACCTCACCGTCTCCGGCCAGAACATGACCGAGCGCGGGTTCGGCTACTTCACCCTGTGGGACGGCACCGGGCCGTCCGCCGCGAACATGTACGACGCGCTCATGGGCTTCACCGGCGAAGGGGCCGGGGACCGCATCGAGCGGCTGGCCGACGAGGCCGGCTACGTGGCGTCCTCCGCCGGGGACAGCGCCCTCCAGGAGCCCATGGGCATCCAGGGCCGGAAGAAGCTCCTGGAACTCCTCAACGAGGCGAACCAGACCGACTTCGGGTACCTCCTCGAGGCCCGCGACCGCAACGAGCTGATCCACCGGGGGCACTCCACCCTGTGGAACCAGCCCCCCGCCCTCACCCTCGACTTCTCGGCCGGCCTCATCTCCGCCCCCTTCAAGCCGGTCGACGACGACAAGCTCACCGAGAACGACGTGTCGGTGAAGCGGGAGTACGGGGCCGTCCCGGCCCGCCAGGTCCTCGAGGACGGCGCCCTGTCGGTGCAGGACTTCCCCGACGGCGTCGGCCGCTACGACAACGAGTACACCTACAGCCTGGCCACCGACGGCCAGGCCGGCCACGTCGCCTCCATGCGGCTGCACCTGGGCACCTACAACGGCGTCCGCTACGCCCGCATCACCCTGGACCTGGCCAACCCGCGCGTGCACCAGATGATCGACGACATCCTGCGCGTCGACTGCGGGGACCTGCTGCGCCTGACGAACCTGCCCGAGGACCACGGGCCGGACGACGTCGACGTCCTGGTCCAGGGCTACACCGAGGAAGCCGGGCCCGACGCCTGGACCATCACCTTCAACTGCGTGCCCGCGCAGCCCTGGACGGCCCTCGTCCTCGGCAGCACCGCCTACGGACGCCTCGACACCGGCGGATGCGTGCTCGCCGAAGACCTGACGGAGACCGAGCAGGGCGTCGACGTGACGACGGCCGGCACCCGGCGGTGGGTGGACTCAGCCACCTACCCGAGCGAGTTCCCCTTCGACATCCGTATCGGCGAGGAGGTCATGCGGGTGACCGCCTGCACCGGCACCACCGCCAGCCAGAGCTTCACCGTCACCCGGGGCATCAACGGCGTCCAGCTGACCCACAGCACCGGAGCCGACGTCCGGCTCGCCACACCCGCCTATCTGGGGCTCTGAGGAGGCTGTCATGGCCGTATGGCCGAACCTGTACGCCGGGCAGAGGGCCACCGCCGACCTGCTCACCAGCATGCTGCCCCTGCACGCCGCCAAGGCGTCGTCCACGTCCCGGGCGTCGACAACCACCATCAGCGCCGACCCCGACCTCCAGCTGCCCGTGGAGGCGAACGCCCAGTACCTCATCCACTTCTACTTCCGGATCTCCGGCAACGCCGCCGGGGACATGGACATCCAGCTCACCACCCCCGCCGGCTGCACCGGCTCGTACTCCGTGACCGGCCGGCTCGCCGGCGCGTCCGCAGGAGACGGCGACGCCCGGACCAGCACGCGCACCACCTTCAACGTCGAAACCCTGTACTCGACCCCGTCCACCGCCGCCGCCCAGGCCAACCACGGAGCCGGACGGCTCATCACCGGGGCCACCGCCGGAACTCTCTCCGTGGACTGGGCACAGAACGTCTCCAACGCCACCGCGTCCGTCATGGAATCGGACTCGTGGATGGAGCTCCGCCGCATCGCCTAAGGAGAACCCATGCCGTTCGCAGTACCGCGCCTGGAGGCCGTCCAGTACGACGGCACCAACGGCCAGTTCCTCGCCGACGATTTCCTCAGCGGAACCACACTGCTCAGCGACGACGGCCAGCTCCTGCGGCTCGTCGACGGAACGAACGACCCCGAGATCCCCCTCGGCTACTGGCTGATCCGGCAGGCCATCAGCGTTGGCCTGTTCCAGTACATCGGCGTCTACTCCGACGCCGACTTCCAGGCCCGGTACGCCCCGCTGCCCTGACAGCCAGCCACCCCGTCCACCCGCCCCGCGCCCGCCGGCCGGGGCCTTCTTCATGCCCAGGAGGGCTCATGGCCACAGGCCCACAGAGATACCCGGGCGCGTCGCTCTCGTCCTGGTACCAGGACGACTACGGCGGCGACCTCATGGAAGTCAACGTCGTCGTCCTCCACACCACCGAGGGCACCAGCCTCCCCGACTACGGGGGCGGTGCGAGCGCGCCGAACCTCACCGCGGTCCCCGACTTCTCCGGGAAACGGCTGCGCTGGTACCAGCACTTCGACATCGACCGCTCCTCCCGCGCCCTCGTCAACCTCGCCGGGGGCGTGCAGACCAACACGCTCAACGTCGTGCAGGTGGAGCTGACGGGCACGTGCGACCCGGACACCCACGCCAAGTGGACCAAGTCGGGTTACGCGCACATCTTCTGGCCGGAGGCGCCCGGCTGGGCCCTGCGGGACCTCGCCGACTTCCTGGCGTGGGCTCACGCACAGCACGGCGTCCCGCTGACCGGACCGACCGCGTGGAAGGCCTACCCGTCGTCCTACGGCGCCACGACGACCCGCATGACCGGCGCCCAGTGGAACGCCTTCAAGGGCATCTGCGGCCACCAGCACGTCCCGGAGAACACCCACGGCGACCCGGGCGCCATCGACTTCGACCAGCTCATCGCCCTCGCCAAGGGCATCAGCTATACCCCCGAGGAGGACCCCGACGTGGCATTCACCGACGCCCAGGCCAAGCAGCTCGCCGCGATCGCGACGAGCGTCGACAAGCTGGTCTCCACCCAGAAGGTCGCCCCCTGGCAGTACAAGGGCACCGGGGTCACCCTCGACGCCTACGGCTACCTGCGCGGCACCAACGCCGACCTGAAGTCCCTCGCGTCGAAGGTCGAGGGCCTCGGCAAGGTCACCCTCGACGACGCGCAGCTGGCCGCCCTCGCCGACAAGGTCGCCGCCGCCCCGGCCTTCGCCGACGCCATCGCGGAGAAGGTCGCCGCCAAGCTCGCCGACCGGCTCGCCGACTGACCGCCCCGACCAACCAGGAGAACCCCATGTCCGAGATCAACCTGCCCGCGGCCGAGACCGTCGTGAAGACGGCGCGCACCTACGCCATCGACCTCATCGAGCGTGTCATCTGGACGTTCCTCGGCGCGGCTGCGGCGGTCGCGCTGGCGGCCGGCCCCGGCGACATGCTGTCCGCGAGCTTCTGGGAGACGGTCGGCACGGCCGGCCTCGCCGCCGTCGTCACCCTGGTCAAGGGGCTGTTCGCCCGGGTGGTCGGCCAGAAGAACAGCGCCTCGACGGCGTCGGGCGTCTGACGACTCGAAGGAGGGGGCCGATGGCCGACCTGCTCGGATTCAGACCGACCGATCTGGGGGCCGTCGCCCTCGTCGGCCTGGTCGTCCTCCTCATCTTGCGCGGCCAGCTCGTCCCGCGCCGCCAGCTCGAGGACCTCCGCGCCGACAAGGACCGGCAGATCGACGACATACGCGCCGAGCGCGACACCTGGCGCCAGGCGCACACCGTCTCCGAGGAGGCGCGGCACGAGGCGCAGGACCAGGCCGGCGAACTGCTGGAGATGAGCCGCACGACCGGCTACTTCTTCAACGCCCTGCCTCAGCCGCCCCGCTCCCGGGAGGTGAGCGCAGATGCTGGCATGGATCAGCAGACTGCTGCGCCGCCGACCTGAGACGGCGGAGCCGGAGATCACGGCCGGGCAGCAGGCGGCTTCCGAGGCTCTCGACCGGGCCGAGGCGGCTCATGCCCAGCTGCGGGCGCAGCGCAGCGAGGTGAAGGCCGAGGCCGGCATATGGCGGCGGCGCCGGGAAGAGAACCACTTCTCGGAGCGGATCGGCATGCTGTACCGAGGAGCAGAGCAATGGGAGAACTGAGCACCGACCAGTGGGTGAACGTTGCCGCGTCGATGCTGGCCACCGCCGTGTGCACCGCGTTCGTCGTCATCTACCACCTGCGGGCCCGGTGGTGGCGGACCGACCTCGGCCGCAACCAGATGGGCCTGCCGGCCGCGATCGGCGCGCTGTGCCTGTACACCGTCCTCGTCAGCATCTGGCCGGACGGCTGCTTCGCGATCGTCATGCGCGGGGTGCGGACCCTGATCATCCTCGGGATCAGCGTCCTCATGGCGCAGCGGATCGGCATGCTGCTGAAGGCGCAGCGCGACCACCACAACCAGCCCCGCCCCTGACAGCACACCGCGGCCCCGCTCTCCTCCGGGAGGGCGGGGCCGCTTTCGTGCGTCCGGGGTCAGTGCAGGGCTTCGATGGCGCGGAGGACGAGCGCGCGGGCGTCGGCGCCGTACACCGCCAGGCCCCGCAGCTGCTCGAACGCGCGCAGGTACAGAGCGATCTCGGGCGCTTGCGTGATGCGGACGCGGGCAGAGACAAGCTCGACGCTGACGAGGCGGTCGTCGTAGACGTGGAAGGTCTCGCGTGGCCACTGCGCCCTTGCGGGCGTTGCCATCGGGACGATACCGAGGGACACCTGCGGGAGTGCCCCGGCGGTCAGGAGGTGCCCGAGCTGGGCAGCCATCGCGTCGCTGTCGCACACCTGGTACCGGAGTGCCGCCTCCTCGACGACGAAGACGAATTGCTTGCCGGGCTCGTGGATGATGCGGCTCCGTTCGACCCGGGCGCGCGCGGCGACCTCGCTGTCGTCGATCGGCAGGTCCCGGAAAGCGGCGGTGATGCCAAGTACGCCGGCCGCGTAGCCCTCGGTCTGGAGCAGGCCGGGGACGAGCGACGAGGAGTAGACGCGGAAGAGGGCGGTGTCCTGGAAGAGCCGCGGTTCGCTGCCCTGGAGGGCCTTGAGGCCGGCCCGGATCTGCGTTCGCCACTCGGTGTACAGGGACTCCGCGTGCAGTGCCTGGGCGATGAGTCCCTCGGCCTGGTCCGTGGCGCCGCAGGCTCGGCACCAGCGTCGGATGTCCGTCGCTGTCGGGGCGGTTCGGGCGTTCTCGATCCGGGACGTCTTGGCGTGGTGCCAGTCGCACCGGCTGGCCAGCTCAGTGACCGTCAGCCCGGCGGTCCGGCGCAGGTCGCGCAGCCGGTGCGCGACGATCTCGCGCGCGGCTTGTGCGGACGAGGACGGAGAGATGGGCATGAGCTGGCCTGTCCGGTGCGTGCGGGGTCAGTGGATGTCGTACTGGTCGTGAGGGGTGGCGCGGGCCCAGACGGCTTCGAAGGCTTCCGCGCAGAGCTTGGCGGCCGCCGGGTCGTCGGTGACCTCACCGCCTTGGGATGCGCCTTCCCCACTGAAGTGGTTCCAGCGGACGGTCTGGTCGTCGAACAGCCAGAAGTCGTTGCCGGGGAGAGCGAGGGTGGAGGCCTGGCGGCGGGGCAGCCAGCGCACCAGCTCGCCAGCGGCCATGTTGGTGAAGGTGCCGTCGTACAGGAAGCGGGTGTACTCGCTGACCGGCTCGGACACGATGCGGGCCCGGCGGATGACGACGCCGCGGGCGACGGTCGCCTCCGCGAGGTCCAGCCACGGGCGCCACCAAGAGGCGCGGTCGGCGGGGTCGTGCCGGTGGCCGGCCCGCCAGTCCGCGAAGGGGCCGCTCTCGTAGTCCACGGCGTAGGTGTCGCGCATCTCCAGGTGGACGGCGGAGCGGGTGGTCCGGGTCAGGAGCTCAATGAACTCGGGCGGTGTTGTCGAGGGCATCGCAGGCCTCCCTGATCATCGGCACCATGCGGGCGGGGATGCGGATCACGGCCTCGTTGTCGGGGATGCCGGCGGCGTGGCCGGGCACCTCGAACGCCGCAGCCTCGGCTTCGAGCTCGGGGGACGGCTTCCAGCCCTGAAGCACGAGCTCTTGCGCGTCCTCGTCGACCCAGACGGTCGGGGATTCGTGGTCCCCGGTTTCCGGGTCGATGCCGATGAACCGTAGCGGCATGGCTGCCTCCCGTAACTAGATGTGCAGGACTGTGCAATACAGTCGCCCGGCTGTTGGCCCGGGTCAAGGGTGCCTAATGCCGGAAGTGCGCCGTCGAAGCGGTTGTGTTGCACAAATCTGCACAACGGTAGAGGTGCTGCACATCACACTCCTACGGTCGGGGGACGAGAAAGCCCCGCAGAGGCCGTGAACCTCCCGGGGGTTGGCCGACGCCCTAGGGAGCGCCGACATGACGAACGGTACCGGCCCGCCCGGCAGCAGCGCACCGGGCGGTGGAATGACCATCCGGGTGTACACCGTGGATCGCTACGGGACGATCACGGGTGAGCGGGGCAGGAAGTTCGTGCCCTACGACGGCAAGCCGCTCTCCCCGGGGAGGGCCGACAGGTACCCGCCGTGCGCCTGCCCGCGATGCCGTCCGGCGGTGGACTGGTGAGCCCCGTCGTCGACGCCAGCAGCGCCACTGCGCCCGTGGACGTCGCGGCGATGCGAGGGACCGTCCGGACGCTGCTGCTGGCCGACGGCGCGCCGGCTGTCCCGGCGCCGTCTGGTGCCCTGCTGGAGACGCTGACCCAGACGCTGCGCGAGCACCTGGAACTCCTGATCCCTGAAGTCGAGCAGGCCATCCGGCGGCACAGCAAGGACAGCATCGCCCGGCACTGCACGCTTGCCTGCCTGGGCGACGCGCGCCTCCGACTCCGGGAAGAGCCGACCCCCAGGTACAACGGCCCGGTCGGACACGCTCGGCGTCTGGCCCGAGCTCTGCATGCCCTGTGCGAGCACTACGAGCAGTTGGCCGCCCCACCGTCGTGAAGAACGCGACGTGCCCCGTACCGACTGTGCAAGGAGGAGCACCGATGGCCGAGAAGGCGAAGCCGAGCAACGCCCCCGCCGCCCGCGTCCCCAATGGACACAGCTACTGCTGGACCGAGCACCCGGACGGCGGCCGCCGCTGCACGCTGCCGCAGGGCCACGCCGGGCAGCACCTCCACCAGTACACCCGAACCACCTGGTAGACCCCCGCCACCGGTGCGCACCGATCGCGCCGGTGACGGGATGATCCCGCCCGCCCCGTACCCCGTGCTCCTGGGGGCGGGCGGGAACCGCGGCCCCCGGCCGGCGCCTCCCCGTCGCCGACCGGGGGCCGCATCCCCCCGACGAGGATGGCCGAATCTCCGCCACGCAACATCAGGCTCTTCGGGCTCGGACGACTCATAGACTGACCGGGCTGCCACGAGAGGAAATGATCACAAATGCGCCCCCTGGACTACCGTGACTACCTGGTCGACCTGCTGAAGAACACGCCCGGCGTGCAGCGCGTCGACGTCATCGAAGGCGGCCCGCACCCCTTCGCCCTGACCGTGACCGTCGGCAGGGGCGAGCAGCGGTGGCAGATCATCGGTCAGCTCGCCGAGGGAGCCAAGCACGACACCCCCACCCCTCCCGTGCACGGTCAGCCGGCCGCCTTCGAGGCCGCGCCCGCCGACGGCGCACCCGACGCCTGGCTGGCCGGTGTCATCGGCGCGGCGGAGTCGCCGGACACCCGGCAGATCGACGTCTGGTCGGCGCGCGAGGGGGAGCGCAGCCCGGGACTGACCGTGTTCTTCCACAACGGCGAGCGGGCCTTCGTCCGTAAGATCTGAGGCCCTCCGGCCGCGCAGACGGTACGTCGTGTCTGGAATCGCAGACACGGGCCTTCCTGAGACTTCCCCGGCCGCGCGAGCGGTACGGGGAGGGCACACCCGATGCATCACAACGACGTGAGGAGCAAGGGATGGAACAGGACGTCGTCGTCCGCAGCAGTCGCTTCGACCCCGGCCAGGTGGCGGGTACCTGTCCGGTCTGTGGTGCGGGCGTCGGCTCGGCGCCCGGCACCCCGACGACCATGCACCAGAGGGGCGGTACCGGGACGGAAACCTGCCCGGGGAGCGGGCAGCCCGCCCAGTGACGTGAGGGCCCGATCTCGTATCTGCGGCCTCGGCCGGCGGCTTCGGTCGCCGACCGGGGCCGCTTTCTGCTGTCACCTTGGATTCGAAGGTGCGCGTTACGGCCACCGGAGGCGCTCACATATTCGCAGGTCAGGGGCCCTCTCACACGGCCAGAACAGCCGGTCGCAGCGTGATCGTTTTAGAGGTGTCATCGCAGCTGATTCGGGTTGCCACTGCCGGTGCCTCCGCTGACCAGGAACGACAGTCTGGCCCGCAGCAGGTCGCGCAGCACCTGGTCACCGCCCGGCGGCACCGTGCCCGCGGCCACCAGTTCATCGAGCGTGAAGGCCCGTGGCCGTACCACCCGCAGCGACAGGCAGGTGCAGCCGACGGCGACCGGAGGGAGTACCGCGTGCAGCCGGGTACCGTCGGGCAGCCGTGCGTCGGCCCATGGCCGGGCGTCGTCCAGGCGCCGGCCGGCCACCGCGGCAAGTCGCTGCGCGAGGCGTCGTACGGCTGCCGCGTCCGGGAAGGAGACGGTGGTCAGCTCCAGGCCGCCGCCGCGGTCGACCCAGACCCGGTCGGGGGCGGACACGAGCACGTCGGTCACCGACGGGTCGGCGAGCAGCGGCTCGAGCGGCCCGCTGCCGACCAGTTCCGACCGCAGTTGCTCGGCCGCGCCGAGGACCTCCGCGTCGCCGAGGACCCGCCCTTGCTCCCGCAGCGCCTGCGCGACGCGGGCGGGGGTCGGCTCCGCGCCGCTCTCGGCGAGCCACTGCCGTACGCCGTCGAGCAGTGTTCCCGTCGCCCTCGGCCGTTCGAGTCCGGGCAGCGCGTTCATGCGGCACCCGTCTCGACCAGCGCCCGCTCCCAGAACTCCTTGCAGAAGCGGGCGAGGGGCCCGCGCGGGGCAGCTCCGGGCGGGGCCTTGCCGCCGTCGGCCCGCAGCAGGTTCGGCTCGACGGGCACCTCGCCCGCCAGCGGCAGGCCGAGCAACCGGGCCACTTCGCGGTCGTGGAGTCCGGGCGCGTACGGCCCGCGTACCGCGACCCTCAGGTCGCGCAGGACCATGCCGACGGCTGAGGCGACCCGGCCGGACGCGGCGACGGCACGCAGTTCGGCGGGGACGACGAGGAGCCCGACATCGATCTGGGCGAGAGCCTCGGCGACGCCGTCGTCGATGCGGCGCGGCAGGTCGACGACCACCGTGCCGCCTCGTCGCCGGGCGGCGGCGAGCACCGCGCGCACCGCCTGTGGCGGGATGGCGACGCAGTCGCCGCGGTCCCAGCTGAGGACCCTCAGCTGGTGCAGTTCGGGCAGCGACTCCTCCAGCGCGCTGCCACCGACCCGTCCGCGCGAGGCGGCGAACGCGGGCCAGCGCAGTCCGTCCGTGGTCTCACCGCCGAGGAGCACGTCGAGCCCGCCGCCCAGCGGGTCGGCGTCCACGAGGAGCGTACGCAGCCCCTCACGCGCGGAGGTGACGGCGAGAGCGCACGCGAGCGTGGACGCTCCGGCCCCACCACGCCCGCCGACGACTCCGACGGTGAGGGCGGGCCGGCCGACCCCCTCCGCTACGTCGGCGATGCGGTCGACCAGCCACTGTTCGCCGTCGGGCAGCACCAGGACGTGGTCGGCACCGATCTCCACGGCCCTGCGCCACACCCCGGAGTCGTCCTGGTCGCGTCCCACGAGGACCACTCCTCGCCTGCGGGCGGCCCCGCGTACCCGGCGCGCCGCGTCGTCCCCGACGAGGACGAGTGGGGCGGCCTCCCATCCGCCCCGCTGGGCCGGTACCGAGGGGTACACCTCGGGGGTGGCGCCCGCCGCGGCGCACAGCCGCAGCAGGTCGTCCAGGAGTGCGGTGTCCTCGGTGACGATCAGCGGCCTGCCCTGCCGTCCTCCGGCGGTGGGCGGCGGGTCGTGTGTGACGGCTCCGGTCATGGTGTCCATCCCCCTTCACTGCGTGGCACGCGCTTCTCCGCGGCCCCGCGATTCCCGTGCGCGGGAAGAACCGGCGAGCGGCCTCCCTGTGAACGGCCGGCGGAAACCGGCCTTGGCGTCCGCAAACGGAACCGGTCATGAACTCGGTGCGAGCGGACGCGTTGGAATCACGGTGCAGCGAACCCGGAAATCGTGTGGATCTTGGTGGATAACTGTGGAGGAGTGGGTGGTTGTGAATATCACCGTCACCCATACCGGTGACTGCGGCACCACTCCCCGTACGACTTCCGCAGAGCAGCCCTACGACTACCCGGAGTGACGATCGACGGGCAGCGCGAAGGGACGGCCGCGACCGCCCGAACGCGGCACGGCAGCCGTCTGCGAAAGGAGAAAACCCACCCGGACATGCGACGACCCCCGCCGGGGGGGAGAGCGGGGGTCGTCTCCACGGCCGACTCGGGGGGGGAGGAGCCGGACCGGGTTAGCACGGTCGCGAACGATCCGTGACTTCCATGGTGTACCCGAGAGCCCTCTCAGGCAAACCCACGCGCCAACCTTACGCCGAATGGGCTGCCCCTATGCTCTGGGTTGTGGAAAACCACTCCTTGCCCCGCACAGCGGCCTTCTTTGACCTGGACAAGACGGTCATTGCGAAGTCGAGCACGCTCACCTTCAGCAAGTCGTTCTACCAAGGCGGGCTGATCAACCGCAGGGCGGCCCTGCGCACCGCGTACGCCCAGTTCGTCTTCCTCGTGGGCGGTATGGACCACGACCAGATGGAACGGACACGCGAGTATCTGTCCGCGATGGTGCGCGGCTGGAACGTCCAGCACGTGAAGGAGATCGTCGCCGAGACCCTGCACGACCTGATCGACCCGCTCATCTACGACGAGGCGGCCTCCCTGATCGAGGAGCACCACACCGCGGGCCGCGACGTGGTGATCGTGTCGACGTCGGGCGCGGAGGTCGTCGAGCCGATCGGCGAGCTGCTCGGCGCGGACCGCGTGGTGGCCACCCGCATGGTCGTGGGCGAGGACGGCTGTTTCACCGGCGAGGTGGAGTACTACGCGTACGGGCCGACCAAGGCGGAGGCGATCAAGGAGCTGGCGGAGTCCGAGGGGTACGACCTCTCGCGCTGCCACGCCTACAGCGACTCGGCGACGGACCTGCCGATGCTGGAGGCGGTGGGCCATCCGCACGCCGTGAACCCGGACCGCGCGCTGCGCCGCGAGGCCGTCGCCCGGGGGTGGCCGATTCTCGACTTCCACCGTCCGGTGCGGCTGAAGCAGCGCATCCCGTCGTTCAGCGTCCCGCCCCGCCCGGCTCTGGTCGCCGCGGCCGCCATAGGTGCCGCGGCCGCCACGGCCGGCCTCGTCTGGTACGCCAGCCGCCGCAGGTCGGCAGCAACAGCCTGAACGACGACTGGGCCACGGCGAGACCTCACCCACACCTTGCGGCACCGCAAACCCCACCAGTCCCCTGACTCACCCCGCCTATAAGTCCGGTTAAGACCTGTTCAAGAGTAAATGTAAAGAACAGGCGGCAGGACTTCCGCTTATGGGACTCCTGGAGTACAAAGGACTCAACGGCCCGCGAGACCTAGGACATCCGAAAGGATCACCTTAAAACCGCACATGGCCCCACGGACCGGTTGCATGAACATCGAGCACCCACGCGACGTCGACCCGTCGATTACGGGCCAGCCGCACCAGGTGACGGGCAAAGACCCCGGCCTGATGGGCGACATATCGAGGACGCTTGGTAACCCGGTGAGCATGCCAGCGGCGGTACGAAACCTCGTACCGCCGCATCTCTTGTCCGGGCGCCCGCCGGTCGCCCCCTTGCGCTAGGCCGCCCCGCGCTGCAGCGCCTCGCACACCGCCATGGACTCGCGGGCACCCAGCT
The DNA here is from genome assembly GCF_044750285.1 of Streptomyces sp. NPDC088812. NCBI lineage: Bacteria > Bacillati > Actinomycetota > Actinomycetes > Kitasatosporales > Streptomycetaceae > Streptomyces > Streptomyces sp. NPDC088812. Next base: position 230,579 of record NZ_JBIVJP010000002.1, read on the forward strand.
CGACCGCCCGGCCGCAGTGGGCGATCCAGGCCGCCATGCCGTCCGGAGTGCCGGAGACATAGCCGTCCAGGGCGGCCAGGTAAGCCGCCCGGCCCAGCTCCGCGTGGCCCACCTCCGCCGGGCAGACCGACTTGGGGTCCAAGCCGCTGCCGATCAGCACGATGCGCTCGGCGGCGCGCGCGACCAGACCGTTGTGCGAGGCGAAGGGGCGCAGCGCGAGCAGTTCGCCGTGGACGACGGCCGCCGTCACCAGGGCGGGCGCGGAACCGCCCGCCACGATCAAAGCGGAAAGACCCTCCAGCCGACCGGAGACCTCGTCGGCGCCGGGCAGCGGCAGCTCGATCAAGGGTTCGTCGACAGGCTCGCCGGCCAGTCGCGGGCGCCCGACCTCGCCCCCCTTGCCGGCCGCGGCCACCAGGTGCAGCCGCGCCAGCACCCGCAGGGGCGACTGGCGCCAGATCGACAGCAACTGACCGGCCTCCGCGGTCAGCCGCAGCGCGGCGCCGACGACGAGCGCCTCGTCGTCGGCCCCGAAGTCGCTGCGCCGACGCACCTCCTCCAGGGCCCAGTCCGCACCGGACAGCGCCGACGAGCCACGGGCCCCGCGCAGGGCCGCCTCGGAGGTGATCGCGGTGCTGCGGCGGCGCATGACGCGGTGACCGTAGACCCGGTCCACGGCCTTGCGGACGGTCTCCACGGACTCGGCCACTCCGGGCAGCGAACCCAAAGTGGCGAGCGGATCAGCGGCAGAGCCTGTCGTACTCATGAGTGCGACCCTACGCAACAGGCGCCCGCACCCCTCGAAGGAGTGGTCTTCTTCACGCACCCCTGCCACGTACAGCTATGGCAGCACTACTCTTGGTGAACATGAAAATTGCTTTCGTCGGGAAGGGCGGCAGCGGCAAGACCACCCTGTCCTCCCTGTTCATCCGTCGTCTCGCCGCCATCGGCGCGCCCGTGCTCGCGATCGACGCGGACATCAACCAGCACCTGGGCGCAGCGCTCGGTCTCGACGACGCGGACGCCGCCGCGCTGCCCGCGATGGGCGACCGGCTGCCACTGATCAAGGAGTACCTGCGCGGCTCCAACCCCCGCATCGCCTCCACCGAGACGATGATCAAGACGACGCCGCCCGGCGCGGGCTCACGGCTGCTGCGGGTGCGCGAGGAGAACCCGGTGTACGACGCCTGCGCACGCACCGTGGAACTCGACGGCAGCGTCGTCCGTTTGATGGTCACGGGCCCCTTCACGGACGCCGACCTGGGGGTCGCCTGCTACCACTCCAAGACGGGAGCGGTGGAGCTGTGCCTGAACCACCTGGTGGACGGCCGTGACGAGTACGTCGTGGTCGACATGACGGCGGGCTCGGACTCCTTCGCCTCCGGCATGTTCACCCGCTTCGACGTCACGTTCCTCGTCGCCGAGCCGACCCGGAAGGGGGTCTCCGTCTACCGCCAGTACAAGGAGTACGCCCGGGACTTCGGCGTTCAGCTGAGGGTCGTCGGCAACAAGGTGCAGGGTCAGGACGACCTCGACTTCCTCCGCGCCGAGGTCGGGGATGACCTGCTCGTGACGGTCGGACAGTCGCCCTGGGTGCGCGCCATGGAAAAGGGCAGGCCGCCCCGGTTCGACGCCCTGGAGGACGCCAACCGCCACGCCCTGGACCTGCTGCGCTCGACCGTCGACGCGGCGTACGAGGGGCGCGACTGGGAGCGTTACACCCGCCAAATGGTGCACTTCCACCTCAAGAACGCCCGGTCCTGGGGCAATGAGCGGACCGGAGCCGACCTGGCCGCCCAGGTCGACCCCGGTTTCGTCCTGCGTGAGAGCGTGACCGCCACCGCGTGACCGCCACCGCGTGACAGCCGCCGCGTAGCCGCCCCCGCGTGGTCGGCCACGCGCGCCGGCCCGCCCGGCGCGCCAAGCGCCCGCCCGGCGCCTACTGCCGGGCCGGCGGCGCCCCGGGGACGCCCTTCGGGGCCGGGGCAGGGTGGCCGGAGAGGAATGTCTCCCAGCCCTGCCTCGGGGACTCGCCGACCTCCAGAGTGCGCAGCTTGGCCAGGACCCGCGGCTCCTGGGCGTCCAGCCAGTCGGCCAGCTGCCGGAAGGAGACACAGCGCACGTCCTCCTTGGTGCAGACGGTCTCCACGACCTCCTCGACGGCGCGCATGTAGGCGCCGCCGTTCCAGGACTCGAAGTGGTTGCCGATGATCAGGGGCGCGCGGTTGCCGTCATAGGCGCGCCGGAAGCCGCCGAGCAGGCCGTCGCGCATCTGGTCCCCCCAGTAGGCGTGCTTGTCGGGGTCGCCCTGGGTGGTGGTGCCGGACTGGTTGACCATGAAGTTGTAGTCCATGGTGAGCTGCTCGTACGAGTGGCCGGGGAAGGGCACGAGCTGCATCGACAGGTCCCACAGGCCCTGTTGCTTCTCGGGCCAGACCTGGTTGTTGACACCGCTGGTGTCGTAGCGGAAGCCGAGGTCGCGGGCCGCCTTCATGAAGTTCTCCCGGCCTTCGAGGCAGGGGGTGCGGGCCCCGATGAGTTCCTTGTCGTAGTCGAAGGGCAGCGGCGCCGCCGTCTTCATGCCGGTGTTGCCCTTCCAGGTCTTCACGAACTGCTTGGCCTGGGCGATCTCCTCCTTCCACTCCTCCACCGACCACTCGCCGACCCCGCCGCCCTTGCCGCAGAAGTGGCCGTTGAAGTGGGTGCCGATCTCGTTGCCCTCCAGCCAGGCCAGGCGCAGTTGCTTCACGGTGGCGGCGATGCCCTGACGGTCGTTGAAGCCGATGTCCGAGCGGCCCGGCGAGTGCTGGGGAGGCTTGTAGAGGTCGCGCTTGTCGTCCGGCAGCAGGTACACGCCGCTGAGGAAGTACGTCATCGTGGCGTCGTTCTCCTTGGACACCTTGCGGAAGTGTGAGAACAGCCGCTGGCTGTCCTCGCCGGCACCGTCCCAGGAGAAGACGACGAACTGTGGCGGCTTCCGGCCCGGCTTCAGACGTTCTGGTCTGGGCAGGTACGGCTGGGAACCGGTGAAGGCGGTGGAGCCGTCGCCGATCAGGCGGACCGCGCCCTCAGGGGCCGGGGCCTGCTCGCCCTTCCGGGTAGCCGGGGCCCACTCGCCCCGCTGCGGGCCCGGCGCCCCTTCCCGGGGACCGTCGGTTCCGCCGGTTCCTGTCGTGCAGCCCGCAAGCGATACGGCGACGGTCGCGGCAACCGCGGCGCCCACAGCGATCCTCTGGGTGGCGGCCATCTTCCGCCCACCTTCTTCCTTCTCTCAGGCCGACACCGACAGGGGCGTTCGGCGGGTGGCATGTCGGGAGGAGCCGACAGCGCCGCCAAGGTCGCACGGGACCGAGAAGGAATTAGTACGACAAGCCGATAAAAGGCCTGCTTCACCCCTTTGGGTGATCTATTGACCTATTTGCCAGGAAAGTCCATGCTTGGCCTTTACTCTGCATTACGATCTATTTACTGAGCGTTGATTCTTCATCCCGCCACTGCACGCCGTGACCCACGGCCGCGACCGCCCCGCCACCGACGGGGGACCACCTGTTCCGCGACCGCGCTGCCCCGGAGGAGACGGGAAACATGTCAGCCTGCGTCCCCACCCGCACGTCCGACTCGTCGCACACCCGGCGCGTCCATCCCCCACACAGCCCCCCACCGCCCCGGCGGCGGCGCTTCCAGGTAGCCGGCGCCGACGTGTCCGCCTCTGTAGCGGTCTTCCTGATTGCCCTGCCCCTGTCCCTCGGCATCGCCCTCGCCACCGGCGCACCCCTGCAGGCCGGTCTTGTCGCGGCCGCCGTAGGCGGGATCGTCGCCGGGCGGCTCGGCGGTTCGCCGCTCCAGGTCAGCGGCCCCGCAGCCGGGCTGACCGTCGTCACCGCCGACCTCATCCACCGCTACGGCTGGCGGACGACGTGCGCCATCACCGTCCTCGCCGGACTGGCCCAGCTCGGGCTCGGCTGCCTGCGTGTGGCACGCAGCGCACTCGCCGTCAGTCCAGCGATCGTGCACGGCATGCTCGCCGGCATCGGCGTCACCATCGCCGTGGCCCAGCTCCACATCGTCCTCGGCGGCAGCCCGCAGAGCTCCGTCCTCGACAACGTCCGTGCACTACCGGCCCAGTTGGCGGCCCTCCATCCCGCCGCCGTCGCCGTCAGCGCCCTCACTCTCGTCCTGCTGCTGCTCTGGCCGCGCCTGCCCGGCCGGGCGGGCAGGCTGCTGCGCACGCTGCCCGCGGCACTCGTCGCCGTCGCCGTCGCCACCGCGACCGCCGCACTCGCCGACCTGACCCAGCCCAGGGTCGAGCTGCCGTCCTGGAGAAGTCACGCCCTGGCCGGGCTGCCCGACGGACCGGTGCTCGGTCTCCTTACGTCCGTGCTCACCATCACGCTGGTGTGCAGTGTGCAGTCGCTGCTCGGCGCGGTCGCGGTGGACAAGCTGATCGCCTCCCGCCCCGGGCAGTCCCCCCGGGTCGGCCGCTCCGACCTCGACCGTGAGCTGCTCGGGCAGGGCTCCGCCAACATCGTCTCCGGCGCACTCGGCGGACTGCCCGTCGCCGGCGTGGCCGTGCGCAGTACCGCCAATGTCCGTTCCGGTGCGGTGAGCCGGAACTCCACGATGCTGCACGGCGTTCTCGTAGTAGTCGCCGCGCTGCTGATGGTCCCGGTCCTGGAGTTCATCCCCCTCGCCTCGCTCGCCGCCCTGGTCATGGCCGTCGGCATCCAGATGGTGTCCCTGCACCACATCCGCACGGTGACCCGCCACCGAGAGGTGCCGGTGTACGCCGTCACCACCCTCGGCGTGGTGCTCCTCGGCGTCCTGGAGGGCGTGGCGCTGGGGATCGCCGTGGCCGTCGCCGTATCCCTGCACCGCCTCGCCCGCACCCGCATCACCCACGACGAAAGGGAAGGAGTCCATCACCTGCACGTACGAGGACAGTTGACGTTCCTCGCGGTGCCACGGCTCAGCCGCGCCCTGCACCTGGTGCCCCACGGCTCCCCGGTCGTGGTCGAGTTGGACGGGTCCTTCATGGACCACGCGGCGTACGAGACCCTCCAGGACTGGCAGAAGACGCACACCGCGCAGGGAGGTTCGGTCGAACTGACCGGCCGCAGCCCCGGCAGCGGGGTGAAGGTCGCCGAGCCCACCGCCGTCGAGGCCACCGACTCCGACCCGGTGACGGGCGACCCCAGAGCCGGCTGCCGATGCCGTCCCTGGACGCCTTGGCGCAACCACCAGTGCGAGGTCCCGCCGTCCGCGCCCCCGTCCTCACCCTCGTCCTCGCCCGTCGACCGGACCGACGGGAAGCCGGAGGAGCGGCCGTCGGCCGGGGAAGCAGGCGGCCGGCCGGAGGGGCCCACCACGTCCGACGCGGGCGAGGAGGCGGACGGTTCGGAGGAGACCACCACGCCGACGTCCGAGGAGCCGGCCGCCCCGGGCAGAGCCACCGGCTCCAAACCGACCGCTTCGGGCACCACTCCGGGCAGGCCGGCCGACTCCCGACCGACCACCCCCGACGGGTCCGCCGAATCCGAACCGGCCACCCCCAACGGGTCAATCGCATCCGAACCGGCCACCCCAGCCAGATCTGCCGGATCCGAACCGAGCGCACACCAACTCGTACGAGGGATCAACGCATTCCACCGGAACACCGCCCCGCTGGTGCGAGGCGAACTGGCGCGACTGGCCCGCGAGGGGCAGCAACCGTCCCATCTGTTCCTCACCTGCGCGGACTCACGGCTGGTCACGTCGATGATCACCTCCAGTGGTCCCGGCGACCTGTTCGTCGTACGGAACGTGGGCAATCTGGTTCCGCCACCCGGGGAGGAGAGCGGGGACGACTCGGTGGCGGCCGCCATCGAATACGCGGTGGACGTGCTCAAGGTGCGATCCATCACGGTGTGCGGGCACTCCGGGTGCGGGGCCATGCAGGCGCTCCTCGCCTCCGAACCGGGTGCGGCGCAGACTCCGTTGAAGCGATGGCTGAGACTCGGACTGCCGAGCCTGGAGCGGATGGCCGACTCGGACCGCCCCTGGGTCCGGCTGGCCGGACGGGCGCCGGCCGACGCGGTCGAACAGCTCGGCCTGATCAATGTGGTCCAGCAGCTGGACCACCTGCGCGGCCATGAGTCGGTGGCCCGGGCACTGCGGGCCGGGGCGCTGGAGCTGCACGGAATGTACTTCCACGTGGGCGAGGCACAGGCGTATCTGCTCGCGGAGGGAGACAAGAGCGACGGCGAGGTGTTCGACCACGTGGGGGTGATGGACGTGTCGGTGTGAACCCGGCGCCGGTGCGCGGACCCGTCGGGGCGGGGTCGCACACCGGCCCCGTCACCGGCCCGGCGCTGCGGTCACAGCTCTACCGCGCAGGGCGACAGCAGCTTGCTCTTGAGCGCGTGGACGGTTCCGGCCTCGGCCGTGCCGGATCCCCTGGCACGTCGGGTTCCGAGGTGTCCCGGTTCCCAGCGACCGACTGTGCCCCCCTGCGACCGCCACTCCCACCTTGCCCCTTCGGGCCGCCCTCGCCCAGGCGGCGCTTCACTCGTCCTCGGGTGGGGATGTGAAAGGCGTTACTGAGGCTGAACTCGGCCCGGTCGGTGTCCGTGGCTACGGATGACCCCCCGGTCGACGGTCGGGGCCGGCCACGGGAAGCGAGCCGAGAACACCGCCCACAGGTCTAAACCATTTGTCCGTCGCCCCTTGTCACCGGGCCCCCGGGTCTGATGAGGTGTGGCCTGGGACACATCGGACACCCTGCGAGAGGGAGATGTCGTGAGCAACGAGAGCCTGGCCAACCTGTCCGGGAAGGAGAGGGAACAGTGAGCGAGTCGTCCTCCCTTTCCAACCTGCTCAAGGAGGAGCGCAGGTTCGCGCCCCCCGCCGACCTGGCGGCCCACGCCAATGTGACGGCGGAGGCGTACGAACAGGCCAAGGCTGACAGGCTCGGCTTCTGGGCCGCGCAGGCCCGCCGGCTGACCTGGGCCAAGGAGCCGACGGAGACGCTGGACTGGTCGAACCCGCCGTTCGCCAAGTGGTTCGAGGACGGCGAGCTCAACGTCGCGTACAACTGCGTGGACCGGCATGTGGAGGCCGGGCACGGCGACCGGGTCGCGATCCACTTCGAGGGTGAGCCCGGCGACAGCCGCGCGATCACCTACGCCGAGCTCAAGGACGAGGTCTCCCGGGCCGCCAACGCCCTGCTGGAGCTGGGGGTCCGCAAGGGCGACCGGGTCGCCGTCTACATGCCGATGATCCCTGAGACGGCGGTCGCGATGCTGGCGTGCGCCCGTATCGGCGCCGCGCACTCGGTCGTCTTCGGCGGTTTCTCGGCGGACGCGCTGGCGACCCGGATCCAGGACGCCGACGCCAAGGTCGTCATCACGGCGGACGGCGGCTACCGGCGCGGCAAGCCGTCCGCGCTCAAGCCGGCCGTCGACGAGGCGGTCGCCAAGGTCGACAACGTCGAGCATGTGCTCGTGGTCCGCCGCACGGGCCAGGACGTCGCCTGGGACGGCAGCCGCGACCAGTGGTGGCACGAGATCGTCGGGCGGCAGTCGGCGGAGCACACGCCGGAGGCGTTCGAGGCCGAGCACCCGCTGTTCATCCTCTACACCTCCGGCACCACGGGGAAGCCGAAGGGCATCCTGCACACCTCCGGCGGCTACCTCACCCAGACCGCGTACACCCACCACGCCGTCTTCGACCTCAAGCCGGAGACGGACGTCTACTGGTGCACCGCCGACGTCGGCTGGGTCACCGGGCACTCGTACATCGTGTACGGGCCGCTGGCGAACGGCGCGACGCAGGTCATGTACGAGGGCACGCCGGACACCCCGCACCAGGGCCGCTTCTGGGAGATCGTCCAGAAGTACGGCGTGACGATCCTGTACACGGCGCCGACCGCGATCCGTACGTTCATGAAGTGGGGCGACGACATCCCCGCGAAGTTCGACCTCTCCAGCCTGCGCGTCCTGGGGTCCGTCGGGGAGCCGATCAACCCCGAGGCCTGGATCTGGTACCGCAAGCACATCGGCGCCGACCGCACCCCCGTCGTCGACACCTGGTGGCAGACCGAGACCGGCGCGATGATGATCTCGCCGCTGCCGGGCGTCACCGAGGCCAAGCCCGGCTCGGCCCAGCGCCCGCTGCCCGGTATCGCGGCCACCGTCGTCGACGACGAGGCGAACGAGGTGCCCGACGGCGGGGGCGGCTACCTGGTCCTCACCGAGCCGTGGCCGTCCATGCTGCGCACCATCTGGGGCGACGACCAGCGCTTCCTCGACACCTACTGGTCGCGCTTCGAGGGCAAGTACTTCGCCGGCGACGGCGCGAAGAAGGACGACGACGGCGACATCTGGCTCCTCGGCCGGGTCGACGACGTGATGCTCGTGTCGGGCCACAACATCTCCACCACCGAGGTGGAGTCCGCGCTGGTCTCCCACCCGGCGGTGGCCGAGGCGGCCGTCGTCGGCGCGACGGACGAGACGACGGGCCAGGCGATCGTCGCCTTCGTGATCCTGCGCGGTACGGCGTCGGAGGACGAGGCCCTCGTCAACGACCTGCGCAACCACGTCGGCGCCACCCTCGGCCCCATCGCCAAGCCGAAGCGCATCCTCCCGGTGGCCGAACTGCCGAAGACCCGCTCCGGCAAGATCATGCGCCGCCTGCTGCGGGACGTCGCCGAGAACCGTCAGGTCGGTGACGTGACCACGCTCAGTGACTCGACGGTCATGGATCTCATCCAGGCCAAACTGCCGGCCGCACCGAGCGAGGACTGAGCCGCCACGACGGCCGACCGGGACGGCCGTGAACGTCGACCGGAAGCGAAGGAACAAGCGGCTGAAAGGACGCCGACCGAGTACGACAGCTGAGCCCATCGGCTGAGCCCGTCAACTCGGAACGGCGGCTGAGCCCGGCGGCTGAGAACGGCGACCGGTGCCCGGGGACGACTGAGAACGTCGTCCCCGGGCACCCGGTGGACCGGTGCACCACCGGGTGCCCCTCTTCACGCGCCTTACGTAAAATGAGCAAACAGGTGTGCCGGGAAGTCTGGTCGGCAGGTGTTCCGTCCTGCCCACCCACCGGAGGCCTTCCCCGTGACCACGCCGCCCCGCACTCCCGCCCCCCGCAAGGCCCTCGGACGGCTGTCCCTCCCCGAGCGGACCTACGTCGCGGACGCGCTCCGCACCGAGACCGTCGGTGGTGTGATCCTGCTCGTCGCCGCCGTCGCCGCGCTGATCTGGGCGAACGTCCCCGCCGTGCACGACAGCTACGAGAGCGTCAGCCACTTCCACCTCGGCCCCGAGGCCCTCGGCCTGAACCTGTCGATCGCGCACTGGGCCGCCGACGGCCTGCTCGCCGTCTTCTTCTTCGTCGCCGGCATCGAGCTCAAACGTGAGCTGGTCGCCGGTGATCTGAGGGACCCCAGGGCCGCCGTGCTGCCCGTGGTGGCCGCCCTGTGCGGCATGGCCGTACCGGCGCTGGTCTACACGCTGACCAATCTCATGGGCGGGGGAGCGACCGACGGCTGGGCCGTGCCCACCGCCACCGACATCGCCTTCGCGCTGGCCGTGCTCGCCGTCATCGGCACCTCGCTGCCGAGTTCCCTGCGGGCCTTCCTGCTCACGCTCGCCGTCGTCGACGACCTGTTCGCGATCCTGATCATCGCGGTCTTCTTCACGGAGTCCCTCGACTTCGCCGCGCTCGGCGGCGCGGCCGCCGGCCTCGCGCTGTTCTGGCTGCTGCTGCGCGCGGGCGTGCGCGGCTGGTACGTGTACGTTCCGCTCGCGGTCGTCATCTGGGCCCTGATGTACAACAGCGGCATCCACGCCACCATCGCCGGCGTCGCCATGGGCCTGATGTTGCGCTGCACCCTCCGGGAGGGCGAGGAGCAGTCTCCGGGTGAGCGCATCGAGCATCTCGTGCGCCCCCTCTCCGCAGGCCTTGCCGTTCCGCTGTTCGCCCTGTTCAGCGCTGGTGTGGCGCTCTCGGGCAGCGCGCTCGCGGACGTGTTCTCCCGGCCGGAGACCCTAGGTGTCGTCCTGGGTCTCGTCGTCGGCAAGACGATCGGCATCTTCGGCGGGTCCTGGCTCACGGTCCGGTTCACCCGGGCCTCCCTGAGCAAGGACCTCGCCTGGGCGGACGTCTTCGCCGTCGCGTCGCTCGCCGGCATCGGCTTCACCGTCTCCCTGCTCATCGGGGAACTGGCGTTCGAGGGTGATGCGGCCCTCACCGGCGAGGTCAAGGCCGCCGTCCTGGTGGGCTCAGTGATCGCGGCGTGCCTGGCGACCGTCCTGCTGAAGGTGCGTAACGCCGGGTACCGCCGGATGAGCGAGGAGGAGGAGCGCGACGACGACCTCGACGGCATCCCGGACGTCTACGAACAGGACGACCCGGCGTACCACCTGCGCATGGCCGAGATCTACGACCGCAAGGCCGCCGAACACCGTCGGATCGCCGAGGAACAGGCCCGGGTGACGTCCGGGGCGCCGTCCGGAGAGCCGACCACACGCCCCAGGCGGGCCGAAGTCGCGGGCGGGGCGGGCGAGGAGGGCGACCGTCCGGCATGATCTGACGGGACGGTACAAAAGACGGGACCGTACGCAGTCAGGCAGAAGACGGCGGAACCGTACAAGACGAGGGAGACCGCGATGAGCGCACCCGACGGCAGCCCGGTCGGCGCAGAACGAAGCATCGGCCAGCTGTTCGCCTCCGCGACGACCGAGATGTCGGCGCTGGTGCACGACGAGATCGCGCTGGCGAAGGCGCAGCTCAGGCAGGACGTCAAGCGGGGCGCGACGAGCGGCGGCGCGTTCTCGCTGGCCGGCGCGGTCCTCCTCTTCTCGCTGCCGATGCTGAACTTCGCCCTCGCCTACGGCATCCGGACCTGGAGCCGCTGGAACCTCGCCGTCTGCTTCCTGCTGTCGTTCGCGGCCAACGTCCTCGTGGCCCTGGTCCTCGTGCTGATCGGCGTCGTCTTCGCGAAGAAGGCCAAGAAGGGGAAGGGTCCGCAGAAGGTGGCCGCCTCCGTGAAGGAGTCCGCGGGGGTCCTGCAGAAGGCGAAGCCGCACCCGCGGCCCGAGCTCGTGCAGGACCGGGCCCCGCAGGCCATCGAGGCTGTGGCACGCTCGACGTCATGACGGACCCCGCGACGCCTTCGGCGCAGCCCTCCCCGGTGCCCCCCGCGGCAGTCGTACGACCCGACCTGGTCGACGGCAGAAAGGTGACCCACCGGGAGGTCGCCGCGAACGGCGCGCGCTTCCACATCGCCGAGCTGGGCGACGGCCCCCTCGTGATGCTGGTGCACGGCTTCCCCCAGTTCTGGTGGACCTGGCGGCACCAGCTGACCGCGCTCGCGGACGCGGGCTTCCGGGCCGTCGCCATGGACCTGCGCGGCGTCGGCGGCAGCGACCGCACCCCCCGCGGCTACGACCCCGCCAACCTCGCCCTCGACATCACCGGCGTGATCCGCTCCCTCGGGGAGCCGGACGCCGCGCTGGTCGGCCACGATCTGGGCGGCTACCTGGCGTGGACGGCGGCCGTCATGCGCCCCAAGCTGGTCCGGCGGCTCGCGGTCGCCTCGATGCCGCACCCCCGCCGCTGGCGCTCGGCGATGCTCACCGACGTCCGGCAGACCGCCGCCGGCTCGCACATCTGGGGGTTCCAGCGGCCCTGGATCCCGGAACGGCAGCTGACCGCGGACGACGGGGAACTGGTGGGCCGGCTGCTCCAAGAGTGGTCCGGGCCGCGGCCGCCGGAGGACGAGGCGCTGGAGACGTACCGGCGCGCGATGTGCATCCCGTCCACGGCGCACTGCTCGGTGGAGCCGTACCGGTGGCTGGTGCGGTCGCTGGCCCGGCCGGACGGTGTCCAGTTCTACCGGCGCATGAAGCGGCCCGTGCGCGTGCCGACGCTGCACCTGCACGGCTCCCTCGACCCGGTGCTGCGCACCCGCAGCGCGGCCGGCTCCGGGGAGTACGTCGAGGCGCCCTACCGCTGGCGGCTGTTCGACGGGCTCGGCCACTACCCGCACGAGGAGGACCCGGTCGCCTTCTCCACCGAACTGCTCAACTGGCTGAAGGATCCCGAACCCGATCGGTGACCGGGTCGTCGCGCCCGGTATCCGGAGACTGAACACCTGTCCTACGAACAGCCAATTGCCCGGCGCATAGGCCAATTGGCTGCCCTCCGGGCGGTTATCGACCTTGGGGCGAGGGCACACGTCGGGGTATGGGCTGGACGCACGACTACAGTGACGCAGCACGCACCCGCCGCTCGGCCACCGGCCTGAGCCCCCATGAGCGAGGTTACGCGCCGCAAGGCGGCGACCTCCGCGTGGGCATTCCGCGCATCCTGCGCCGCCGGGCCCGCTGGGTCTCGGTACGCCTGCGTCACCCCCGCGGCTGACGACCGGCCCACCACGACACCCCCCGCGACACGCCTCCTGCGGGCTCCGTCCCGTACGGCACCGTCCGGCGTCCCCCTGCCCCCGGGCACAGCCGCTCCCCCGGTCGCACCTGCACCTGCACCTGCCGCAGACGCACCGGCACAAGGCACGCATCACCCGCACGGGGCATGCACACGGGACGCCCGCGACCCGCACGAGGCATGGGCACGGGCACCCGCGACCCGGACGGGGCATGCACACGGGCACCCGCACAGGGCATCCCGCGCGGGTACGGAGCCCGCTTGGGTACGGAGCCCGCGTGGGGCCTGTCCGGCGGGCCGCCCGGCGTGCGGCGGAGGACTACAAGGCGCAGTTGTCGCTGTCGACTTCCTGGCCGGCGGTGCGCCCCTGGGCGATGTCCTGTTCGATCTCGTCCGCGGTGAGCGCGTATCCGGTGTCGGCGTCGTCGAGGGACTTCGCGAAGACCACGCCGTACACCTTGCCCTCGGGGGTGAGCAGCGGGCCGCCGGAGTTGCCCTGGCGGACGGTCGCGTACAGGGAGTAGACCTCACGGCTGACGGTGCCGCGGTGGTAGATGTCGGGGCCGTTGGCGTCGATGCGCCCGCGCACGCGCGCGGCGCGGACGTCGTACGACCCGTTCTCGGGGAAGCCGGCGACGATCGCGCTGTCGCCGCTCGCCGCGTCCGCGGTGGTGAACTCCAGAACGGGTGCGTCGAGGTCCGGTACGTCCAGGACGGCGATGTCGCGCTTCCAGTCGTACAGCACGATGGTGGCGTCGTACTTGCGGCCCTCGCCGCCTATCTGGACGGTGGGCTCGTCGACGCCGCCGACCACGTGCGCGTTGGTCATGACGCGGCGCTCGTCGAAGACGAAGCCGGTGCCCTCCAGGACCTTGCCGCAGCTCTCCGCGGTGCCCATGACCTTGACGATGGAGCGCTGCGCACGCGTGGCCACCGCGCTGCCCGCGAGCGCCGGGTCGGGCGGCTGGACGTCGGTGATCGGCTCGTTGGAGAACGGGCTGAAGACCTGCGGAAAGCCGTTCTGCGCGAGGACGGTGGAGAAGTCGGTGAACCAGTTGTCGGCCTGGTCCGGCAGTGCCTGGGAGACCCCGTGCAGCACCGTGGAGTTGCGGACTTCCTTGCCCAGCGTGGGCAGGGTGGTGCCGGCGAGCGCGGAGCCGATCAGCCATGCCACGAGCAGCATGGCGACGACGTTGACGAGGGCGCCGCCGGTGGCGTCCAGCGCGCGGGCCGGCGACCAGGTGATGTACCGGCGCAGCTTGTTGCCGAGGTGGGTGGTCAGGGCCTGGCCGATGGAGGCGCAGACGATCACCACGACCACCGCGACGACGGCGGCCGTCGTACTGACCTCGGCGTTGTCGGTCAGCGCGTCCCAGATGACGGGCAGCAGATACACGGCGACGAGGCCGCCGCCCAGGAACCCGATCACCGACAGGATGCCGACGACGAAGCCCTGGCGGTAGCCCACCACCGCGAACCACACGGCCGCGACCAGCAACAGGATGTCCAGCACGTTCACGAGGGACACCCTGTCATGACCGCCAGTCGAGCGGGACCAGCTTCTCGCGGTCCCAGGGCAGCTCCCATCCCGCGTAGTGCAGCAGGCGGTCGATGAGTCCGGCGGTGAACCCCCAGACGAGGGCGGAGGCGACCGTGAACGCCGCACCGCGGTGGCCCGAGGGGTGCACGGCCATGGCGCGGTTCGCGGGGTCCGTGAGATCGGCCACGGGGACCGTGAAGACGCGGGCCGTCTCGGCGGGATCGACCACGCCGACCGGGCTCGGCTCCCGCCACCAGCCGAGGCACGGCGTCACGACGAAGCCGCTGACCGGGATGTACAGCTTGGGCAGCACGCCGAAGAGCTGCACACCGGCCGGGTCGAGGCCGGTCTCCTCCTCGGCCTCCCGCAGGGCCGCCCGCAGCGGCCCGTCGCCGTACGGATCGCCGTCCTCCGGGTCGAGGGCGCCGCCCGGGAAGGAGGGCTGCCCCGCATGCGAGCGCAGCGAGCTGGCCCGCTCCATGAGCAGCAGCTCGGGGCCGCGCTCACCCTCCCCGAAGAGGATCAGCACGGCGGACTGCCGTCCCGCGCCGTCCTCCGGCGGCAGGAACCGGCTCAACTGCCGCGGCTCCACCGTCTCCACGGCCCGCACCACCGGCTCCAGCCACTCCGGCAGCCCCGCCCTGCTGACCGTCACCGGTCCGCCGTGCGTGTCACTCGCCCTTGTCACCGAGACACCACCCCCGTCCTGCCGAATCCAACGCCCGAGCCCCCGTAGATCGTTCCGCGGCACGTGCCGCTGCCGGGGCGTTCGGAGGGCGGGGCAGGGAGCCGTCACCGGGGCCGGAGAGAGGGCACGCGGTCGACCGTGGGCCCGGGAAGGAGCACGCGATCGGACGCGGGCCCGGGAAGGAGCGCCCGGTCGACCGTGGGCCCGGGAAGGAGCACGCGATCAGACGCGGGACCGGGAAGGAGCGCGCGATCGGACGCGGGCCCGGTCCCGGGTCCGTCGCTCCCGTCATCCGGCCCCCAGCGGGGGCGCCGGCCGGCCTCCGGCGTCCAGGTAGGCCTGGGGCGGGTTCAGGCGCTGGCCGGGGAAGCCGCCCTTCTCGTACTTCAGGAGCTTCGTCGCCTTCTCCGGGTCCGTCTCGCCCTCGCCGTACGCCGGGCAGAGCGGGGCGATGGGACAGGCCCCGCAGGCGGGCTTGCGGGCGTGGCAGATGCGGCGGCCGTGCCAGATGACGTGGTGGGAGAGGTCGGTCCAGTCGCTCTTGGGGAAGAGCGCGCCGATCTCCGCCTCGATCTTGTCGGGGTCGGTCGCCTCGGTCCACTTCCAGCGCCGTACCAGCCGCTGGAAATGCGTGTCCACGGTGATGCCGGGCCTGCCGAACGCGTTGCCCAGCACCACGAAGGCGGTCTTGCGGCCCACGCCGGGCAGCTTGACCAGGTCCGCCAGCTTCCCGGGGACCTCGCCGTCGAACTCCTCCACCAGGGCCTTGGACAGCCCGGTCACCGACCTGGTCTTGGCGCGGAAGAAGCCGCACGGCCGGAGGATCTCCTCGACCTCCTGCGGGTCGGCGGCGGCCAGGTCCTCGGGGGTGGGGTACTTGGCGAAGAGGGCGGGGGTGGTCTGGTTGACCCGCAGGTCGGTGGTCTGCGCGGACAGGACCGTGGCGACCAGCAGCTGGAAGGGGTTCTCGAAGTCGAGCTCAGGGTGGGCGTAGGGGTAGACCTCGGCGAGCTCGCGGTTGATCCGGCGTGCGCGGCGGACGAGGGCCGTACGGGACTCGGGCTTCCGCGCCGCGGGCGCCGCCTTTCCCGGCGGGGTCTTCCCGGCCGATGGCCTGGCAGGCTTCCGCTCCACGGACCCTGCCCCCAGGGGCTCCTTCTCCACGGGCTCCTTCTTCACGGGCGCTTTCTTCATAGGCGCCTTCTTCGTCACCTTCGCCGCTTTCTCACCCTCACCGGACGCCTGTTCGCCCACAGCGGAATCTTGTCGTACAACCACCGCCCAACCCCCTCAGGCCTGCACTCTCACCGGCGATTTGGACACCCGGCCAGCCTAAAGCCCACCGCCGACATCCGCCTTGGCCTCGGAAGATCAGCCCCCGATTGGACCCCTGCCGCTCACCTCAGGACACCTGTGCGGCATCCTTGTGACAGATCACACTGTTTGGACCGTCCGGCAAAATGGGGAACACGGTCCCCTGGCAGACAGGGGAGCAAGATCCCCTGAGCAGGTCGACAAGGAGAGAACTCGTGGACGACGTTCTGCGGCGCAACCCGCTCTTCGCGGCACTCGACGACGAGCAGGCCGCGGAGCTGCGCGCCTCCATGAGTGAGGTGACCCTCGCCCGTGGCGACTCCCTGTTCCACGAGGGCGACCCGGGCGACCGGCTCTACGTCGTCACCGAGGGCAAGGTGAAGCTCCACCGCACGTCCCCGGACGGCCGGGAGAACATGCTGGCGGTGGTCGGACCCAGCGAGCTGATCGGCGAACTGTCGCTCTTCGACCCCGGCCCGCGTACGGCGACCGCCACCGCGCTGACCGAGGTGAAGCTGCTGGGCCTCGGCCACGGCGACCTCCAGCCCTGGCTCAACGCCCGCCCCGAGGTGGCCTCCGCGCTGCTGCGCGCCGTCGCCCGGCGCCTGCGCAAGACCAACGACGCCATGTCGGACCTGGTCTTCTCGGACGTGCCCGGCCGCGTCGCCCGCGCCCTGCTGGACCTCTCCCGCCGCTTCGGCGTGCAGTCCGAGGAAGGCATCCACGTCGTCCACGACCTCACGCAGGAGGAGCTGGCCCAGCTCGTCGGCGCCTCCCGCGAGACGGTCAACAAGGCACTCGCCGACTTCGCCCAGCGCGGATGGCTGCGCCTGGAGGCGCGCGCGGTGATCCTGCTGGACGTGGAGCGGCTCGCGAAGCGGTCGCGCTGACCGACGGCACCGACCACCCTTGCGACCGCCGACGGCCGACCGCCGACGGCCGACCGCCGACGGCGGTCGCAGGCCGTTGCGGCGGCCGCAGGCCGTTGACGAATCCGGGCCGTTGACGAATCCGGGCTCAGTGATGAGCCCGGGCGACGGCACATGTCCTAGATGAGCCCGTGCTCCTCCAGGTACTCCATCTGTGCCCGTACGGACAGCTCGGCGGCCGGCCACAGGGAGCGGTCCACGTCGGCGTAGACGTGGGACACGACCTCCTCGGCGGTGCGGTGGCCGTTCTCGACGGCCGTCTCGACCTGGGCCAGACGGTGGGCGCGGTGGGCGAGGTAGAACTCGACGGCGCCCTGGGCGTCCTCCAGGACGGGGCCGTGGCCGGGGAGGACCGTGTGGACGCCGTCGTCGACCGTGAGGGACCTCAGCCGCCGCAGGGAGTCCAGGTAGTCGCCCAGACGGCCGTCGGGGTGGGACACGACCGTCGTACCGCGGCCGAGGACCGTGTCACCGGTCAGGACGGCGCTGTCGGCCGGAAGGTGGAACGACAGGGAGTCGGCGGTGTGACCGGGCGTCGGGACGACCCGCAGCTCCAGCCCGCCGACGGTGATCACGTCACCGGCGGCCAGCCCCTCGTCGCCGAGCCGCAGCCCGGGGTCCAGGGCCCGCACCTCGGTGCCGGTCAGCTCGGCGAAGCGGGCGGCGCCCTCGGCGTGGTCGGGGTGACCGTGCGTGAGCAGGGTCAGGGCGACGCGCCGGCCGGCCTTCTCCGCCGTGTCGACGACCGCGCGCAGATGGCCGTCGTGGAGCGGCCCCGGGTCGATCACGACGGCCAGGTCGGAGTCCGGCTCGGCGACGATCCAGGTGTTCGTCCCGTCCAGCGTCATCGCGGAGGCGTTGGGCGCCAGGACGTTGACCGCGCGGGCGGTCGCGGGACCGGAGAGGACCCCGCCGCGGGGCCGGCCGGGAAGGGCTGCTGCGTCCGTCATGCGGGGGCTCCACCTGTGGGGATGTGTCGGGTGAACTCGTCGTGGCCCGGCCAGGTCAGCACGACCTCGCCGTCATCGAGGCGCGCCCGTGCCAGAACGGGCGTGAGATCGCGCGCGGCGGCGCCCGCCACGGCCTCGGCGGCCGTGGCGCAGGACGTCAACTGGCGCAGGGTCGCGATGGTGGGAGGCATCATCAGCAGCTCGCCGTCGTCGTACGCCGCGGCCGCGTCCGCCGGCCGGATCCAGACCGTGCGGTCGGCCTCCGTGGACGCGTTGCGGGTGCGCTGCCCCTTCGGGAGCGCGGCGACGAAGAACCAGGTGTCGTAGCGGCGGGGCTCGAACTCCGGGGTGATCCAGCGCGTCCAGGCGCCCAGGAGGTCGGAGCGCAGTACCAGTCCGCGGCGGTCGAGGAACTCCGCGAAGGACGTCTCGCGGGCGACCAGGGCGGCCCGGTCGGCCTCCCAGTCGGCGCCGGTGGTGTCCCCCACGACGGAATCGGCGGCCGGCCCGGCGAGCAGGACCCCCGCCTCCTCGTACGTCTCCCGTACGGCCGCGCAGACGATCGCCTGGGCCCCCGCCTCGTCCACCCCGAGCCGCTCGGCCCACCACGCGCGCGTGGGTCCCGCCCAGCGCACGTGACGGTCGTCGTCCCGCGGGTCGACTCCCCCGCCCGGATAGGCGTACGCCCCGCCGGCGAAGGCCATGGAGGCGCGTCTGCGCAGCATGTGGACGACGGGACCGCCGTCGGTGTCCTTCAGCAGCATGACGGTGGCCGCGCGCCTCGGCACGACCGGCTCGAGGGTCCCGTCCGCCAGTGCGCGGATGCGGTCCGGCCAGTCCGCGGGAAACCACTGCCCATTCGCCATGGCCGGAGGCTATCCCGTGGTGCGTGAATGTTCGAGAGGTGCCTGGGGGACCCTGGGCCGCCCAGGACGCACCGAGCGGGGCACTGGGCGGGCGCCGGGCCCCGGCGGCGCCGGGGGCACCGGCTTCCCCGGAACCGGCAGCCGCCCACCGGCCGTCCGACCACCGGTAGCCGCCCACCGGCCCTCCGGCCGCCGACAGCCGCCCACCGGCCCTCCGGCAGCCGCCCGCCAGCCCTCCGGCCGCCCGCCAGCCCTCCGGCCGCCGACAGCCGGCCACCGGCATCCACCCGCCGGCGGCCGACGAACCCACCGGCGTACCGACCACCGGCGTACCGACCACCGGCAGACGGCGACCGCCGCCTCCTTGCTTGCGCCCTACGCCAGCTCGACCTGGATCTCCACCTCGACCGGCGCGTCCAGCGGCAGCACCGCGACGCCCACCGCGCTGCGCGCGTGCACGCCCTTGTCACCGAGGACCTCGCCCAGCAGCTCGCTCGCGCCGTTGAGGACGGCGGGCTGGCCGGTGAAGTCGGAGGCCGAGGCGACGAAGCCGACGACCTTCACCACGCGCGCGATGCGGTCCAGGTCGCCCGCGACCGACTTGACGGCGGCCAGGGCGTTCAGGGCGCAGGTGCGGGCGAGGTTCTTGGCCTCCTCGGGGGTGACCTCCGCGCCGACCTTGCCGGTGACCGGCAGCTTGCCGTCCACCATCGGCAGCTGGCCGGCCGTGTACACGTACGGTCCGGACTGCACGGCGGGCTGGTAGGCCGCCAGCGGGGGGACGACCGCCGGCAGGGTCAGGCCCAGCTCGGCGAGCCTCGCCTCGACGGCGCTCACGCCTTCTCCCGCTTCAGGTAGGCGACGAGCTGCTCGGGGTTGTTCGGTCCGGGCACGACCTGGACGAGCTCCCAGCCGTCCTCGCCCCAGGTGTCCAGAATCTGCTTCGTGGCGTGGACGAGCAGCGGCACGGTTGCGTATTCCCACTTGGTCATGGGCCGACTGTATCCGCTGTGGACCGCGTGACCCGTCGCAGGCCATGTGGCCGATTGCCGCCCCTGCGCCGGGACGGGCGCACCCCGTTGTCCACAGCCTCCCGATTGGTCCGGGCGCCGACTGGTTACGCTCGAAGACGTGAGCAGGCTCCAGGTCGTCAGCGGCAAGGGCGGGACCGGAAAGACGACGGTCGCCGCCGCACTCGCGCTGGCCCTCGCGTCCGAGGGGAAGCGGACGCTTCTCGTCGAGGTCGAGGGCCGGCAGGGCATCGCGCAGCTCTTCGAGACGGAAGCGCTGCCTTATGAGGAGCGGAAGATCGCCGTCGCTCCCGGGGGCGGGGAGGTGTACGCCCTCGCCATAGACCCCGAACTGGCACTTCTGGACTACCTCCAGATGTTCTACAAACTGGGCGGTGCCGGACGGGCCCTGAAGAAGCTCGGCGCGATCGACTTCGCCACCACCATCGCGCCCGGGGTGCGGGACGTCCTCCTCACCGGCAAGGCGTGCGAGGCGGTGCGCCGGAGGGACCGCAGCGGCCGGTTCGTGTACGACTACGTCGTCATGGACGCCCCGCCCACGGGCCGGGTGACCCGCTTCCTGAACGTCAACGACGAGGTCGCCGGGCTGGCGAAGATCGGCCCCATACACAATCAGGCCCAGGCGGTCATGAGGGTGCTGAAGTCGTCGGAGACGGCGGTGCACCTGGTGACGCTGCTGGAGGAGATGCCCGTCCAGGAGACCGCGGACGGCATCGCCGAACTGCGGGGGGCGGGGCTGCCGGTGGGGCGGGTCGTCGTCAACATGGTGCGGCCGGAGCTGCTCGACGCGGACGGGCTGGAACTCCTGCGGACGGTGGGCCGTTCCTCTGTCGCGCGGTCGCTGTCGGCCGCGGGACTCGGCGGGGCGCGGCGCGGCGGGCACGCGGAGCGGCTGGTCGACCCGCTCCTGGCGCAGGCCGAGGAGTACGCCGAGCGGTACGCGCTGGAGCACGAGCAGCGGTCCGTCCTGGCCGAGCTGGACCTGCCGCTGCACGAACTGCCGCTGCTCGCCGAGGGCATGGACCTCGCGGGCCTCTACGAACTCGCCACCGAGCTGCGGAAGCAGGGGATGTCATGAGTCCGGACCAGGCTCACGGCCAGGGGAGCACCCGGCACCGCCTCTCCCCCGCGCGCGTGCTGGACGTCGACCCGCTGCTCGACGATCCGGGCACGCGCATCATGGTGTGCTGCGGCTCGGGCGGTGTCGGCAAGACGACGACGGCGGCCGCGCTGGGCCTCAGGGCCGCCGAGCGGGGCCGCAAGGTGGTCGTCCTCACCATCGACCCGGCGCGCCGGCTCGCGCAGTCCATGGGCATCGACTCGCTCGACAACACCCCGCGCCGGGTGAAGGGCGTCGAGGGCGACGGCGAGCTGCACGCGATGATGCTCGACATGAAGCGCACCTTCGACGAGATCGTCGAGGCGCACGCGGACCCGGAGCGGGCGGCCGCGATCCTGGGCAACCCCTTCTACCAGTCGCTTTCGGCGGGCTTCGCGGGCACGCAGGAGTACATGGCGATGGAGAAGCTCGGGCAGCTGCGCGCCCGGGACGAGTGGGACCTCATCGTCGTCGACACGCCGCCGTCCCGTTCGGCGCTGGACTTCCTGGACGCGCCCAAGCGGCTCGGGTCGTTCCTGGACGGCAAGCTGATCCGCCTCCTGCTCGCGCCCGCCAAGGTCGGCGGCCGCGCGGGGATGAAGTTCCTGAACGTCGGCATGTCGATGATGACCGGCGTCCTCGGCAAGCTGCTCGGCGGTCAGCTGTTGAAGGACGTGCAGACGTTCGTGGCGGCGATGGACTCGATGTTCGGTGGCTTCCGTACGCGCGCGGACGCGACGTACAAGCTGCTCCAGGCGCCCGGGACGGCGTTCCTGGTGGTGGCGGCTCCCGAGCGGGACGCCCTGCGGGAGGCGGCGTACTTCGTGGAGCGGCTGGCCGCCGAGGACATGCCGCTGGCGGGTCTGGTGCTCAACCGGGTCCACGGCAGCGGCGCCGCCCAGCTGTCCGCCGAGCGGGCGCTCGCCGCCGCCGAAAATCTTGAAGAGCCCCGCATTGTGGATCAGGACGACGGGAAAGCTGGACTTCGTAACTCCCCCGACACGTATGGCAGTTCGGCACCAGATACCCCCGACTCCTCCGGCTCCCCCGACTCCCCGGTGGACGGGTCCTCCGGCTCCCCGGTGGACGGGCCCCCTACGACCCGGGCCTCGACAGCCCAGCCCCCGGCACGGCGCTCCCCCGCGCCCCGGTCGCCGGCCGCCACGTCCGACTCCCCCGCGGACGCGGACCGGACCGTCGACGATCTCACGGCGGGCCTGTTGAGGCTGCACGCCGAGCGGATGCACCTGCTCTCCCGCGAGCAGCGCACCCGCGACCGCTTCACCGCGCTCCACCCCGAGGTCGCGGTCACCGAGGTGGCCGCACTGCCCGGCGATGTCCACGACCTCGCGGGGCTGCGGGACATCGGGATCCGGCTCGCGGCCAACCGGCCGGAGCTGCCCGAGGCGGCCGACGGATGAGCCGACTGCCCACAGCCGAGCCGACCGGCGTCGGCTGAACCGGCAACCGAGCCGACACCCGGCGGTCGAGCCGGCTTCCGGACCGAGCCGGCTTCCGGCGGCCGAGCCCACAGCTGGGCCAGTGACCGCGTCGGCTTCCGGCGGCCGAGCCGAGGGGTCGCCTCAGCTCACCGCCGCGTAGTTCTCGTACACCTGGTCGTCGTCGAGGGGCACGATGCCCGCTCCGCGCTCGTACTCCGAGCGCGCCGTCTCCAGCAGCCGGCGCCACGAGGTGACGGTCGGCCGCCTGCGCAGGAGGGCGCGGCGCTCGCGCTCCGTCATGCCTCCCCACACGCCGAACTCGACGCGGTTGTCGAGCGCGTCGGCGAGGCATTCGGTGCGTACCGGGCATCCGGTGCACACCGCCTTGGCCCTGTTCTGCGCTGCTCCCTGAACGAACAGTTCATCCGGATCGGTAGTGCGGCAGGCAGCCTGCGCACTCCAGTCGGTTACCCAGCCCATACCGGCGCCGTCCTCTCCCGAATCGAGGCTCCCCCACGGCGGCAGCGGCATATTCACCGCCGCCGCCAGTTGAGGACGTTACGGAAGGTGGGCACAGCGCAACACCCCCTTCGGGCCCAATCTTGAATGGCCCGAACGGACTATGCGCAAGCGGCAGATCACCCGGGGGAGTGAGCCTGCGACATGCACGACTATCCGCTGCAAAACGGGACAGTCCTGTTGAGTCACAACGGACGCCGAGTGACACACGAGGCGGATTCGGACACGCTCTCACCAAGAAAGCGAGAAACCTCCGGAACGATTCGGGGTCTCCGGACGTATTGATACGTAGCCCTGCCGCTGTGACAGTTGAGGGCAGCTTAGGCCAAGGCATTGACGCGTGTCCGGCGAATGAGAACGTAGGCTTCCCCCATGCCAAAGAAGCGCTCGGGCGGTGGTCTGACGGCGACGCAGCAGGCCGCCCAGTTCCTCGGTGTCAGTGTTCTCGCGGGAGCCGTGCTGGCCGGTATCGCCCTGCCCGCGTTCGGTGCCCTGGGCCTGGCCGCCAAGGGGTCGGTGGAGTCGTTCGACGAACTCCCGGCCAATCTCAAGACGCCACCGCTGAGCCAGCGCACCACGATCCTCGACGCCAAGGGCGACCAGATCGCCACGGTCTACTCCCGTGACCGCACGGTCGTCGACCTCGACGCCATCTCGCCCTACATGCAGAAGGCGATCGTCGCGATCGAGGACTCGCGCTTCTACGAACACGGCGCCGTCGACCTCAAGGGCGTCCTGCGCGCGCTGAACCAGAACGCGCAGAGCGGCGGGGTCTCCCAGGGCGCCTCGACGCTCACCCAGCAGTACGTGAAGAACGTCTTCGTCGAGGAGGCGGGCGACGACCCGACGAAGGTCGCCCAGGCCACCCAGCAGACCATCGGCCGCAAGATCCGCGAACTGAAGTACGCGATCCAGGTCGAGGAGGAGCTGGGCAAGAAGAAGATCCTCGAGAACTACCTGAACATCACGTTCTTCGGCCAGCAGGCGTACGGCGTGGAGGCCGCCTCCCAGCGGTACTTCTCCAAGAGCGCCAAGGACCTGACCCTGCCCGAGGCGGCCCTGCTGGCCGGCATCGTGCAGTCGCCGAGCCGCTACGACCCGGTCAACGACGCGGCGGAGGCCACCAAGCGGCGCAACGTCGTGCTGGAGCGCATGGCCGAGGTCGGCGACATCTCGCAGGCCGAGGCCGCCGAGGCGACGAAGGCCCCGCTCGGCCTGAAGGTCACCCAGCCGAAGAACGGCTGCATCACGGCCGTGCAGGGCGCCAGCTTCTTCTGCAAGTACGTCGAGCGGGTCTTCCTCAGCGACCCGGTCTTCGGCAAGACCAAGGAGGAACGCGCCAAGGTCTGGAACCAGGGCGGCCTCACCATCCAGACGACGCTCGACCCGCAGTCCCAGCAGTCCGTCCAGGACTCGCTCAAGGACCACGTGTACCAGTCGGACAAGGTCGCCGCGGCCGCCACGCTCGTCGAGCCCGGCACCGGCAAGATCCTTGCGATGGGCCAGTCGAAGCCGTACGGCTACGGCAAGAACGAGACCGAGTACAACTACTCGGTCGACTCGGCGATGGGCGGCTCCAACTTCGGCTGGCCGACCGGTTCGACGTTCAAGCCGTTCGTGGCCGCCGCCGCCCTGGAGGCGGGCCGGCCGATCAACCAGTCGTACGCCGCGCCGTACGAGATGCCCTACCCGGCGTCGGTCCAGACGTGCAGCGGGAAGCCGTGGACCAACGCGGCCAACGAGAAGCTGGAGAACGAGGCGGAGTCCGAGGTCGGCCCGTACACGCTGAAGGAGGCCATGGCCAAGTCGGTCAACACCTACTTCGTGCAGATGCTCGCCGACATCGGCATGTGCCCGGTGGTGAAGATGACCGACGCCCTCGGTGTGGTCCAGGGCAACGGCGACAAGGTCCCCGAGGTGCCGTCCTCGATGACGCTCGGTTCGACCGGCCTGTCGCCGCTGACGATGGCGACCGCGTACGCCGCCTTCGCCAGCCGGGGCATGTACTGCACGCCGATCGCCATCGAGTCGATCACCCAGACCGTCGGCGGCACGAAGAAGTCGCTGGAGGTCCCGAAGTCGACGTGCTCGCGCGCGATGAGCGAGAAGACCGCCGACAGCGTCAACACCCTGCTGCAGGGTGTGGTCGACTCCGGCACGGGCCAGCAGGCCGGTCTGACGGGCCGCGCGAGCGCCGGCAAGACGGGTACGACGGACGAGCGGAAGAACGCCTGGTTCGTCGGCTACACCCCGAACCTCTCCGGCGCCGTCTGGGTCGGCAGCGCCACCCAGAAGGTCAAGATGACCAACATCCGCATCGGCGGCGTCTACCACGCCCAGGTCTACGGCGGTGACACGCCCGGCCCGATCTGGCGGGACGCCATGTCCGGCGCGCTCCAGGGCAAGGAAGCCCCGAACTTCAACCTCGTCGACATCCCCGGCGGCGACAAGGACAGCGGCGACGAGGACGACGACGGCGACGACAACGGCGGCAACGACGACGGCAGCGACAACCAGGGCCTCATCGCCGGCCTGATCAACGGCGGCACGACGACCGGCGGCACGGTGCCGACCCCGTCGTACTCCTTCCCCGAGAACCTGTTCCAGGGCCAGAGCAACGGAGGCAGCGGGAACAACGGGAACGGGGGGCGTGGCTGAGCGGCCCCGCCCGTCCCGCCCGACCCTGACGTGGAACGGCCCCCGCCCCTCGTACGGAGGGACGGGGGCCGTTCCACGTCAGGGAGCCGGTCACCGTCGGCGCGAGGCGTCGGCCGTCGTCGGGCGAGGCGCCAGCCGTCGTCGGCGCGAGGCGTCGGCCGATGTCAGCCCGCGAGGAGCTTCTTCACCACGGCGGCGACCCGGCCGCCCTCCGCCAGGCCGGCCACCTTCGGGTTCACGATCTTCATGACGGCACCCATGGCCCGCGGACCCTCCGCACCGGCCGCCTTCGCCTCCTCGACGGCCTGGGCGACGATGTCGTTCAACTCGTCGTCGCTGAGCTGCTTGGGCAGGTACGCGGCGAGCACCTCGCCCTCCGCCTTCTCCCGCTCGGCGGACTCGGCGCGACCACCCAGCGCGAAGGCGTCGGCGGCCTCCCGCCGCTTCTTCGCCTCACGGGTGATCACCTTCTGCACCTCGTCGTCGGAGAGCTCGCGCTTCTCCTTGCCCGCGACCTCCTCCTTGGTGATCGCGGTGAGCGTCAGCCGGAGCGTCGAGGAGCGGAGCTCGTCGCGCTCCCTGATCGCGGCGTTGAGGTCTTCCTGCAGCTTCGACTTGAGCGTGGTCATGGCTGCGATTGTCGCAGGTGCGGACAGTCCGACGCCCGTTCATTTAACGGGCGACGGTTCTGACACGATGGACACATGCGCGCGCGATACGGAGTGCCCCTAGGAATCGCGGCGGTCGGCGCCGCCGGACTGCTCTATTCGGCGGGCTTCGAAGCCCGCTCCTTCCGCCTGCGGCGGGTGACGGTCCCCGTCCTGCCCGCCGGTATGCGTCCCCTGCGCGTGTTGCAGGTCTCCGACATCCACATGGTCGGCGGCCAGCGCAAGAAGCAGCGCTGGCTGCGCTCGCTGGCAGGTCTGCGCCCCGACTTCGTGATCAACACGGGCGACAACCTGTCCGACCCGGAGGGCGTCCCGGAGGTCCTCGACGCGCTCGGCCCGCTCATGGAGTTCCCGGGCGCGTACGTCTTCGGCTCCAACGACTACTACGGCCCGAAACTGCGCAACCCCGCCCGTTACCTGCTGGAGAAGACCCAGGGCCGCCACGGCCTGAACGGCAACGCGCCCGCGGTCAACGTCGTCCACAACCCGTGGGAGGAGCTGCGCGACGGCTTCGACGGCGCGGGCTGGCTCAACCTGACGAACACCCGCGGCACGCTCAAGGTCGAGGGCGTGTCGGTGGAGCTCACGGGCCTGGACGACCCGCACATCAAGCGGGACCGGTACGCCGAGGTGGCCGGCGGCCCGTCGGGCACGGCGGACTTCTCGATGGGCGTGGTCCACGCCCCCTACCTGCGCACACTGGACGCGTTCACCGCGGACGGCTACCCCCTGGTCCTGGCCGGCCACACCCACGGCGGCCAGCTGTGCATCCCCTTCTACGGCGCACTGGTGACCAACTGCGACCTGGACACGGACCGGGTGAAGGGCCTGTCCACCCACACGGCGGAGGACCGTACGGCGTATCTCCACGTGTCGGCGGGCTGCGGGACGAACAGGTACACCCCCGTACGGTTCGCCTGCCCGCCGGAGGCCACATTGCTGACGCTGGTGGGGCGGGAGTAGGGGGCCGACGCTGCCGGCCTGGGGGGAGGGGTTCGACTGCCCGTCGGCCCGTGGGCGGACCGGCAGCCGGGCAGACCGAACCTCCCGGGTTTCCAGGGTCGCCGGGCGTCCCGGGGTCCCGGGCATCGCGGGCGTCCCGGGGGTCCCGGGGGTCCCGGGCGTCCCAGTCGTCCCGGGGGTCCCGGCCGTCGCGGGCGTCCCGGGCTTCGGATCACCCATCCGAACCCGCCCGAATAGCCCCTTTCCTCCCCCCTCCCTAGCGTGAGGGGCATGACCGCCCCGATACCCAGGGACCTCCCGGACCTGCCGGCGATCCCGCGGACGCACGCGCTCCTGCCCTCCTCCGTCCCCGCCTCGGCGGTGGTGGCCCCCGTACGACGCCCCGTGGCCGCGGCGCTCCGCCTGCTGATCGCCGCGACCGCGGCGGCGGGCGTCGCCCTGGCCCTGCTGCTCGGAAGCCCGCTGCGGGTGCTCAGCCACTTCGCCGTCCAGAGCAGCATCCTCCTGGCCCTGGTCACGGCCCTGTCGGCCCACCGCGCCTGGACCGCCCGCCGCCCCCTCTCCCCCGCCTGGACCGGCGCGGCCCTGCTCTACGTGACGATCACCGCCCTGGTGTACCACCTGCTCCTCGCCGACACGGCGCCCCCGTTCTCCGTGACGGCCACCACAGCCGCCCCCACGCGCTGGCACGCACTCACCAGCCACCTCCTGCACACGCTGATCCCCGCGGCCGCCGTCCTGGACTGGCTCCTGCTGACCCCCGCCGGCCGCCTCCGCCTGCGCCAGGCGGCACCGTGGCTGCTGTACCCCGCGGCCTACCTGGCCTTTTCCCTCATCCGTGCGGAACTGATCACCCCGGGAACTCCCGGCCGCCACCTCTACCCGTTCCTCGACACGGCCGCCCACGGCTACCGGCACGCCCTCGCCAACGCACTCCTCCTGGGCCTGTCCTTCTACGCCCTCGCCCTCCTCCTGGTCGCCCTCGACCACGCCCGCCCGAACCCGATGCGCCTGCGCTCCAAAACCGGATTTCGCCTACAGCCACCGGTGGGCTAAAGTAAACGACGTCGCCGCAACAAGCAGCACAAGCAGGACTCGCAGCGACATCGGGGTGTAGCGCAGCTTGGCAGCGCGCTTCGTTCGGGACGAAGAGGTCGTGGGTTCAAATCCCGCCACCCCGACAGCTGAGTAGCAGATCAGAGGGCCCTTACCAGGTAGGTAAGGGCCCTCTGGCGTTGCTATCTCCACGGTCGAGAGCAGTGACACGAAGCCGTGCCGGAGTTCCCGCGGTGTCCATGCGCGGGGGAAGTCGGTGCGCTCGCGGCGGGCGCAGGCGGGGCGCAGTATCCCGGACCACGTGATGGGTGGCAGGCGTCGCTACGATCACGGGTCATGGATTGGCTGGAGCGCGCCGCGAGTCTGAGGCAATGGAGCCGGGATGGGGTGCGGGCACCGCACAAGCCGTTGCTGCTGCTGTACGCGCTGGGCCGTTTCCAGGCCGACGCCGAGGGCGAGTTGCGCTACAGCGTGGTGGAAGCCGATCTGAAGCAACTGCTGGCGGAGTACGGCCCCGCGCGCGGGACCACTCCGGCCTACCCGTTCCACCACCTGGCCAACGACGGGGTGTGGGAGGTACGCACCGACCGCGGCCCTGGCAGCCCCGGCACCGCCGTCACGGAACTGCGGGCCGGCGGCGCCACCGGGCGCCTGACCCCCGACCTGCGCGCGGCACTGCGCCGTGAGCCCTCCCTCCTGGACCGCATGGCGAGGGTCCTGCTGGACCTGCATTTCCCACCCTCGCTCCACCCGGACCTGTGCGAGGCAGTCGGCCTGGAACTGGAGCCGGCGCAGACCCACGCCCTCACCGGCCCCGAGCGACGCCGACGCGACCGCCGTATGCGGGAGTTGGTCCTGACCGCCTACGAGTACCGATGCGCCTTCTGTGGCTACGACGGCATGATCGGCACCGCCCCCGTAGCGCTGGAGGCCGCACACGTGCGGTGGTGGGCCTACGACGGCCCGGACGACGTCGACAACGGCCTGTGCCTGTGCTCCCTGCACCACAAGCTCTTCGACAAGGGCGTCCTCGGCATAGGCGACGGCCACCGCGTCCTGGTCTCCCAGCACTTCGTGGGCCGCAGCACCGCCGCCCGCGACCACGTCACCGCACTCGCCGGCCGCCCCCTCATCGGCCCCCAGCCCGGCATCCGGCGCATCGCAGACACCCACCGCACCTGGCACACCAGCCAGGTCTTCAGGGGCTCCCCACGCCCCAGCGCCGCCTGACTTCGCGCTCAGCGCTGAGGGCTGTCGGTGTCCGGCGCTTCGTCTGTGGCGCCGCGGCCGCTGTGGAGGATCTCCCTCTGCCAGCGGTGTCGTGGCTGGGTGTGCAGCCGCCAGTAGTGTTCGGCGATGGCATCCGGGTCGAAGGCCGTTCCGGGTGCGACCGGTCCGTCGATGGTGACCGTGGCCACGTGTACGCCGGACTCGCCGTACTGGTCGTCCAGCAAGGTCACCAAGGTCCGCACCCCGGCCTTGCCCAGGGAGAGGCTGACGTACTGGGGCTTCGGTTCAGGCATTCCGCCGGTGATGAGGAACGAACCGTTGCCACGCTCGGCCATGGCCGGCAGCACGTGCGCCGCGGCGGTGATCGCTCCGACCACGTTGACCGCCCAGGTGTCCAGGTGTGCGCGTACCGACAGCTCACCGAGCGCGTCCGGCCGGACGGCCGCCGCGTTGTACACCACGACGTCCGGCAGACCGAACGCGTCGATCGCGGTGTCCAGTGCGGAGCGGAGGGCGGGCGCGTCGGTGCTGTCGGCCGCCACAGCGGTGACCGGTGTCCCGCTTAAGGCGACGGCGTCGGTCACCGCCTCCAGGGTTCTCTCGGACCGCGCCACCAGCGCGACCGGCAGGCCCTCACGCGCGAAGCGGCGAGCGACGGATTGCCCGACCCCCGGCCCCGCTCCGATGATCACCGCTCCAGGCATGGTGTTCCCCTTCGTCGTCAGAACTTCCGGCGGAGGAAGGCTAAGGTCTCTCATCGGTGTGAAGGTCAACCGTGGACGGGGAGTCGACGTGCGGATCGGTGCCTTGGTCGAGGCAACTGGGGTGAGCCGGCGGTTGTTGCGGTACTACGAGGAACAGGGCCTGCTCCGGCCGGCCCGGCAGCCCAACGGCTACCGCGAGTACGCCGAAGCCGACGTCGTCACGGTCGGACGCATCCGCGCCCTGCTCGGGGCCGGCCTGCCGACCGCCGTCATCGCTCGGATCCTGGCCTGTGTCCACGACGACGGCGCACGACTGGTCCCCTCCGGATGCCCGGGTGTGATCAACCACCTGCGACGGGAACACGCCCGGATCGATGACGCGATAACACAGCTGCGCACCTCTCAGGAGGCACTCGACGCGCTGCTCGACGCGGCCCTGCGGCACTCCCACGACGCGATCACCGAGGGGGAGTCGCAGGTTTCCTGAGACCGTCGGCCGAGGGGTGGCTTCGGGGGGGGCCGATCCGGGGGCCACCGGGGAGCCCGGTTCGGGATGCGGCTGCCGAGGGGCCGCCCGCGTCAGAGTGCGGCGAGTTCGGCGGCCAGGTCGTCCAGGCCCAGGGAGCCCTGGGAGAGTGCGGCCATGTGCCAGGTCCTCAGGTCGAAGGCGGTGCCGTGGAGCCGGCGCGCCTGCTCGCGTCCCGCCAGCCAGACGCGTTCGCCCAGCTTGTAGCCGATGGCCTGGCCCGGCATGCCCAGGTAGCGGATGTGTTCGCTGTCCAGCGTGGCCGCCGGCAGACCTGTGCGGGCCGCGAGGAACTCCCGGCCCAGTCGGGGCGTCCACCGCTCGCCGGGGTGGAACCCGGAGTCCCGCGGGATCGTCAGGGACAGGTGCATGCCGAGGTCGATGATGACCCGGACGGCCCTCAGCATCTGCCCGTTGAGGTAGCCCAGCCGGTAGCCGGGGTCGGTGAGGTGGCCCAGCTCGTCCATCAGCCGTTCCGCGTAGAGGGCCCAGCCCTCGCAGTTGGCGCTGACGCGACCGAGCGTGGCCTGGTAGGTGGACAGTTGGTCGGCCTTGAGCACCCACTGTGCCAGTTGCAGGTGGTGGCCGGGGACACCCTCGTGGTACCAGACGCTGACCAGGTCCCAGGTGGGGAAGCGGCTCTGGCCCGGCTGAACGGGCAGCCAGGTGCGGCCCGGGCGGGAGAAGTCCAGCGCCGGAGGCGTGTAGTAGGGGACGGGAGCGGTCCCGGGGGGAGCGATGAGCGCTTCCGCCGTTCTGATCCTGGGGTCGAGGTCGAAGTGGCTGCCGTCGAGCCGCTCGACGGCCTCGTCCATCAGCCGTTGCAGCCAGGACAGGATGCCCTCGGTGCCCTCGATCGCCTCACCGCGCCTCTCCAGGTGTGCCATGGCCTCCAGCGGGGTGGCACCGGGCAGGATCCCGCCGGCGGCCTCGCGCATCTCCGCGCCGATCCGGTGCATCTCGGACCAGCCGTACGCGTACGCCTCCTCGGGGTCCAGGTCGATGCCGTTCCAGAACCGGGCCCAGCGCAGGTAACGCTCCCGTCCCACCGGGTCCGGGGCGTCGACGACACCGGGTCCGTAGACGGTGCGCAGCCATGTCCGCAGCCCCGCGACCGCTTCGGCGGCAGCGTCGGCCCCGGCGTCCAGGTCCCTGCGCAGGACCTCGGGGCCCGGTGTGACGAAGTCGGTGAACCAGCTCCGGCCCGAGCCGCCGTCGAGCCAGCCGCCCAGCTGATCGATGACGGCAAAGACCTGGCGCGGGCCTGCCGGGAGACCCCGGCGCAGGCCCTCGGTCAGCGATGCCCGATAGCCTTCCAGCGCCTTCGGGACACGGGCGAGGCGCCGGGCGATCACCGCCCAGTCGTCTTCGGTACCGGTGGGCATCAGGGTGAGGGCCTCGCGTACCGCGTGTACCGGCGAGAAGAGGTTGCTGACCTGGCGCAGCCCCTCGTCCGCCTCGATCACGGCGAGCTCGGCGTTCAGGCGCTCGTCGAGGAGACGGGCACAACGGCGTTCCGCGTCGTCGTCGACCGGAGCGCGGGCGAGCTCACCGAGCGTCGCGCGCAGAAGAGCGGCGCGCGCCTCGTGCCACTCGGGGGAGAAGTCGGGAATCCGGTCGTCGCCCGCGGCCAGACCGTACTCAGTTCCAGTGATCGGGTCGAGCTCCACATAGGCACGGGTGTGGGCGTCGGCTATTTTCCGGGGAGTTACATCGGAGTCAGGCATTTGCGCATAATAACTGCACCTCCGAGAGAATACCGACTTGTTTGCGGGCGGGGGAGGATAGGTAGCAGCAGGATTCCGTACGGCGTCTTTCGCGCCGCACTCCGGTGAATATCTCGACCCGCGCACTGCCCGCACGAACGTGTCGATCGACCCGATTAGCGACCAAGGGGTCAAAAGCCCCTCCGGACGCCGACCAGCACCTGACGAGCCGACACTGCCCCTACGAAGGCGAGACGTCGGTAGATCGAGGTAAACGCCCCGCGATGACCGGTTCAAGCTTTCCTTCCACCCATCTCACCTTCCGAGATTCTGATAGCGAACGCTTGACCCTGCGAATGCACCCCTTGCAAGATCATCAACGACGGCATCCGGAGCCGTTTTATCAGGACTACCCTTTCCGCGCCCCTGCAAAGACGGAGGATCGCGGTTCGCACGCGAATTACCTTCGGTATCGCAGTGCTGCCAGAGAATCTTGATAACGGGGGTAAGCATGTGTGGAATCATTGGCCTCTTCACCGGTTGCACCGCGGTCAGCTACTGTCCCAAGCGTCTGCTCACCGGGGGTCCCGGAGCGCGTACGGACGACGACACGCCGGTTCCCGGAGCCGCGGACGGCGCGGAAACACCCCGGCAGGAGGGTGAGGGATACCGCAGCCCGTTCCGCAGGTGGGACAAGCGCGCCTCGGTACGGGCGGCTCCCCGGCGGGAACTGCCGGACGACACCGACGGGAAGTACTTCTTCTCGCCCGAGCTGGTTCCGCTGGCCCGCCACGAGCTGGTGCGGGATCTTCGCCCTGGACTGTTCGACCAGGTGCTGGTCCAGCACCTCTACCGCTACCTGGATTTCACCGCGAAGCTGGAACAGGTCGTCGTCAACCGCACCGCGCTCGGCATCGCTCAGGGAACGGTGGGCCTGGACCTCCACCCGGACATGCGGCTGGACGCCTACCGGGTCTACTGCGACGAGGCGTACCACGCCCTGTTCTCCGCCGACCTGATGCGGCAGGCGGAGCGCCGTACGGGGATCGCCCCGCGGCTGCCCGCCGAGCCGTACTTCCTGACCCGGCTGGCGCTGGTGCAGCAGGAGCACCCCGAGTGGCGGGCGCTGGCCGAGCTGGTCTTCGTGATCGTCTCCGAGACGCTGATCTCGGGTTCGCTCGGCGAGGTCCCGGACGATCCCCGGGTGGTGCCCACCGTGCGCGAGGTGGTGCGGGACCACGCACTGGACGAGGGCCGCCACCACACCTACTTCGCCCTCTTCCTCAAGGAGCTGTGGGCCCAGTCGGACCGGACCGAGCGGCGGCTGATCGGCACCCTCGCGCCGGTGATGGTGGACGCCTTCCTCCAACCCGACCTGCCGGCCCTCCGCAAGGAGCTGACCGGGTACGGGCTGGGCCGGGACGCCGTCGAGCAGGTGCTGGCCGAGGTGTTCCCCCAGGGTCTGGTCCGCAAGACCACCCGTGACGCGTCCCAGCAGACGGTCCAGCACTTCACCCGGCTCGGGGCGCTGGACGACCCCGCGATACGGGCCGCCTTCGAGAGCTACGAACTGGTGTGATGATGAACTCTGTCGACCATGGAGACCGCGAAGACCACGGAGACTGCGGACCCCACGGAGACCGCGGAGACCGCGAAGACCGCGGAGACCGCGGAGACCGCGGAGACCGCGAAGACCGCGGACCCCACGGAGACCGCGAAGACCGCGGACCCCACGGAGACCGCGAAGACCGCGAAGAACGCGGAGACCGCGAAGACCGCGGAGACCGCGAAGACCGCGAAGAACGCGGAGACCGCGAAGACCGCGAAGACCGCGAAGACCGCGAAGACCGCGGAGACCGCGGAGACCGCGGACAACCCACCGTCCTCGTTCTGGGTGGCACGGCCCCGCTGTGGGCCACCGACGGCAGGGACATCAGCGAGCGCTCGGTACGTCAGTTCCGGACCCGCGGGTGCCGGGTGGTCCTCACCGACACCGCCGCCGCCCTGGCGGCCTGCCCCGATCTGGTGGCCGCCGCCGACGAGGCGTACCCGCTGGACTTCACCGATCCGGCCGCCTGCGCCGCCTGGGCCGTGTCCTACGCCGAGCGGCACCCGGTGCACGCGGTGGTGGGCTTCCGCGAGTACGCGGTGGTCGCCGTCGCGGAGACGGCGGCCGCGCTCGGCCTGCGCGGCAACGATCCGGTGGCGGTCCGCCGGGTCCGCTCCAAGGACGCCTGCCGGGAGTTCCTGCGGGCGGCCGGCTTCGCCCAGCCCGAACTGCGGCTCTGCTCCGAGCCCGCCGAGGCCGCCGCGTTCCTCGCCGCGCAGGCCGGCGCACCGGTGATCGTCAAGCCGCGCGACCGCTGCAACAGCGAGGGCGTCCGGCTGGTGCACGATCCGGCAGCGCTGCCCGCCGCCTTCGAGCAGGCCCGGGACGCGGACGGTCTGGTGCTGGTGGAGACCTTCGTGGAGGGCGCAGAGTACAGCGTCGAGGGCCTGTTCACCGACGGGGTGCCCAGGGCGCTCGCGGTGACCGCCAAGAAGCTGTCCACCGGCTCCTTCGTCGAGTCCGGGCACACCATGCCCGCCCCGCTCCCGGACGCCCTGCTCGAAGACGTCACCACGCAGGTCGAGGCGGCCCTGACCGCGCTCGGCCTGCGCACCGGCCCCTTCCACGTGGAGTGCTGGACCACCCCGCGAGGCGTCGTCCTCGGTGAGGTGCACGTCCGCCAGGGAGGTGACGGCATCCATGCCCTGCTGGAGTGGTGCCACCCCGGCCTGGAGCTGTACGGAAGCTGGCTGGACGACCTGCTCGGCCGTCCGGTGAGCCTCCCCGCCGGCGCGCACCCCGCGCGCGGTGCCGCCGTGCGGTTCCTCGTCCCGCCGGCCGGCACGGTCCGGGAGGTCTCGGGCTGGGAGGAGGCCGCCGCCCACCCCGCCGTACTCACCGCGGCCACCACCCTCGCGCCGGGCACGGAGATCCGCTCCGGCGGCTCCAACAGCGACCGCTACGGAATGCTCATGGTCGGCACCGAACGGCCCGGGGAGGCGGGGACGTTGGCGGATCAGCTGCTGGACTCGGTACGGGTGGGCGTCGTCTCACCCGAAGCGTCGCCACCGGCCGAGGCCGCACGCGGGACATCCGGCCGGGACGCCAGCCAGCGGACCACCCCCGCCAGGTAGCCCGGCAACAGCTCCCGGCCGAAGTGCTCCCGGTCCCAGTCGCCCTCCAGAACCAGCGAGGCATCGGTGCACACGTAGGCCAGGCCGAGGCCGCCGCCTTCCAGGGGCAGGGCGCGGTCCTCGTACATCGGCCCCTCGTACGCGTGCAGCAGAGCGCGCTCGGCGGGATTCAGACCGGTCAGCAGGCACCCGGCGACCCGGCTCCCCGCCCGGGGCACCAGACCGGGGAAGGGACGGTCCCGCAGGGCCGCGTTGCGCCAGCCGGTCACGGCCGCCGGACGGGACACCGGGAGCCGTCCCAGCAGTGCCCGCTGCACTGCGTCGAAGGACAGGCTGCCGTAGACGAACAAGGGCAGTTCGGACATCGGGTGATCGGCCGTCGACAAAGATCCCACTCCCCTACGGACAAGCAGCCGGTACTTCCTGCCGGAGCCTACGTCGCACGCCCGATCCCGCCGGGCGTCACCCCACCTCAGGAAGGGCGGGCGAAGCAGGCATGACGGAGAACCAGGCGTGAGGGAGTGCCAGGCGTGACGGAGACCCAGACGTGGCGGGAGAACCAGGCATGACGGAGACCCAGACGTGGCGGGAGAACCAGGCGTGACGGAGAACCAGGCATGACGGAAGAACCAGGTATGACGCGGACCGAGTCGACATCGCCGAGCCTGCCCACCGGGAGCACCTGGCCACAGGTCGCCACGGCCGCCGAGGCTGCCGGCGGCGCCCCCTGGGAGGCTCTGCTGCACAGCGACGACTTCCACCTCTCCCGCCGCTGGCTGGACATCGCCGAGCGCACCACCGCCGCCCCCTTCCGGTACTTCCTGCACGAGCGCGACGGAATCCTGGAGGGCGCTCTTCCCACCGTCCTCGCCGACGCGGACGCGCCCTGGGTGCTGGCCCGCCCCGACACCCTGCTCACCGCCTGCGCCGCCGAGGGGGCCGAGGGCGCGGCCGCCGCCCTGGACGCCGTCGGCACCCCGTCCTCCCTGCTCCCCAGCCTGGTCTGCGGCGGCCGCCACATGGGCCGCAGCCGGCTGCTCCGTACCGATCCGCACGACGACACCACCGCCCGCGGTCTCCTCGACCGCGCCGAAGCCCATGCCCGCGCCACCGGCGCGGCCTCGGTCGCCTTCCCCTTCGTCGGCGAGCACGACACCGCCCTGCGCGAGATCCTCCGGCAACGCGGCTATCTGGAGCACGCCTCCGGCCGCTACTCCCGTCTCGACCTCCCGCCCGGCGGCTTCGACGGCTACCTCGGCGCTCTCCCCGGCAAGCGCCGCCGCCGTGCCCAGGCCGACCGCCGACAACTCGCCGAGGCCGGCATCTCCTCCTCCCTGGCCCCGCTCGACGTCCGTGACATCCCCCGGCTCGCCGTCCTGGAGACCTCCCTCCTCGCCAAGTACGGCCTGGACTGGACCCCCGCGCACACCGAGGCCGCCCTGCACGGCATCGCCGAGGTCATGGGCGAGGACGCCCTGGTGTCCCGTGTCACGGGCGACGGGGAGATCCGGGGCTACGCGGTCCTGCTCCGCTTCCGCGACCAGTGGTACTCCCGTCAGACCGGCTTCGACTACGCCTACCAGGGCCGTCTCCCCCTCTACTTCGAAGCCCTCTACTACCGGCCCGCCGCCGAGGCCCCCGCCCACGGCGTCACCGGCATCCATTACGGGCTGGGCAGCGAGGAGGCCAAGCGCTCCCGGGGGTGCACGGCCGAGACCCAGTACGCGTACATCCTGAAGCTGGCGACGGCCCGGTGAGCGCCCCCACCCGGGCGGCCGGGAAGGAGCGGTTGCTGCCGGAGGGCTCCGGGGTCCGCCGTTTCGCCGCGGCCGGACTTCTCAACGCGGTCGGCAGCGGCTTCTTCATCTCCTTCGCCCTGCTCTTCTTCCAGGACGTGGCGGCCCTCCCGCTGTCCACCGTCGGGCCCGGTCTGACGGCCGCCTCGCTGGCGGTCCTCCCGCTGCTGCCCGCCCTCGGCCGCCTCGCGGACCGGATCGGCCCCCGTCGGCTGCTGGTGGCCGCGTCCCTGGCCCGCGCCGCCGCGTTCGCCGGCTTCCTGCTCCTGGACGGCCTGGCCGCCTTCCTCGTCCTGGCCATGCTGTCCTCGCTGAGCGCCCGGGCCGAACAGATCGGCAGCCCGCTGCTGGCCGCCGCCCTGGCGGGCCGGGACGGCGTCGGCCGGGACGGCGCCGCCCGCAGCCGCTGGCTCGCGCTGTACCGGACGGTCTTCAACGCGGGCATCGGCGGCGGGGCCCTGCTGGGCGGTCTGCTCGTCACCGGGGGCGTGGGATACTCCGCGCTCGGCCTGTTCACCGCCGTCGGATTCGCCCTCGCCGCTCTCCTCTACCCGGCGGGGCGCGCCGTCGACGCACCGGTCCCCACGGAGGCACCGGTCCCCACTGAGGCACCGGCCTCCACGGACGCACCGACCTCCACTGAGGCACCGGCCTCCACGGACGCACGGGTCCCCACGCACGCACCGGCCTCCACACACGCACCGGCCCCCACGGAGGCACCGGTCCCCACTGACGTACCGGCCTCCACCGAGGCACCAGCCTCCACGGACGCACGGGTCCCCACTGACGCACCGGCCTCCACACACGCACCGGCGCCCACGGAGGCGTCGGCCCCCACGCACGCACCGGCCTCCACGGACGCGCCCGCCGCCGTCGCCCCTGACACCCGGGCTCCGCACGCTGTGCGGCCGAACGGTCCTTCCCCCTGGCGGGACCCCCGTTTCGTGCGCGTATCCCTGGCCGGCGCGGTCCTCTTCCTGGCCGCCACCGCCCTGGAGAACGCCCTCCCGGTCTACCTCCTCGACACGCTCCGGCTCCCCGGCTGGACCGTCGGCGCGATGTTCGGCCTGAACACCGCCCTGCTCATGTTCGGCCAGCTCCCCCTGGACCGCCGTCTCAACGGTCACCCGCCGAGCCGTCTGCTGGGTGCGGGCACGCTCCTCGCCGCGGTCTCCGTCCTGCTGTTCTCCCTGGCGACCAGGCTCGGCCCCGGCTCCGCCGTCGCCCTCCTGGTCGTGGCCATGATCGGCTGGACGGTGAGCGAACTGATCGTCTTCCAGACGGTGGCGGTGGTGCTGACCGCCCTCCCGCCCGAATCCAGGCGCGGCGCGTACCTGGCCGCCAACCAGCTCCCGGTGGGCATCGCCACCGCGCTGTCCCCGCTCCTCGTCACCTCGATGCTCGCCCTGAGCCCCGCCGTCCTGTTCTGGCTGCTCGCCGCCCTGACAGCGGCGGCCGGCCTCGTCACCCGTACAGAGAGCTCCCCCTCATGACCACCGTTCTCACCGCCCCGGCCGAGGCGGACCGCATCGCGGAGATCCCCGCCGCCCTCTGGGACGCGCTGGCCGGCGACCACGACTTCTTCCTCAGCCACCGCTGGACCAGCGTCGTGGAGGCCACCGGCAAGGTGGACACCCACTACGTCGTCCTCCCGGACGACGCGGGCCGCCCCCTGGCCGCCGTCTCCATGGCCCTGGCCGACGCGAGCGTCCCCTGGACCCTGGTCCGTCCCGACACCGTCCTCGCCTCCGGCGCCGAACAGGGACTTCCCGGCGCCGCCGACCTCCTGGCCTCCCTCCCCGGTGATCCCGCCGAGACCCTGCTGCCCGGCGTGGTCGCGGGCGGTCGCCACGTGGGCGGAACCCGTCTGCTGCTCGCTCCCGGAGCGGGCCCCGCCGAGGTGGCGGCGCTCCTGGACCGTACGGAGGACTGGGCCCGCGCCCGCGGCGCCCGCTCGGTCTCCTTCCTCTACACCGACGAGACCGACACCTCACTCGTCGACGCCCTCCGCGACCGCGGCTACCGCTCCGCCGAGGCCGGCCGCTACAGCCGGCTCGACATCCCCGAGGGCGGCTTCGAGGCCTATCTCGAACGGTTCAGCAGCCACCGCCGCCGCAGGATGCGCGCCGAGCGCCGCGCCCTGGCGGGTGCGGGCGTGGAGCACGCCATGGGTCCGCTGGCCGGCTTCCCGTTGCCCCGCCTCGCCGCTCTGGAGGCCGAACTCTTCGCCAAGTACGGCCTCGGCCACTGGAAGGCGTCCCAGTCCCAGGAGGTCCTGGAACGCACCCTGTCCGTGTTCGGCGAGGACGCCTTCGTCTCCGCCACCGTCGCCGACGGTGAGGTCCGCGGATTCGGCCTGTTCATCGCCCGCGGCAGCTGCTGGTACGCCCTGCGCGCCGGCTTCGACTACGCCTTCCAGGAGCCGGCCAAGCTGCCCCTCTACTACGAGACGCTCTACTACCGCGTCGTCGAACACGCTGCCGCGAGCGGCATCCGCACCGTCCACTACGGGCTCGGCAGCGAGGACGCCAAGAGCTCCCGCGGCTGCACCGCGACCACCCAGCACAGCTACGTCCTGCCGCTGTGACCGCCCCGTTCCCGCTTCCCACCACCAGCCCCGTCACCGCTCACACCACCAGCCCCGTTCCCGCTGACACCACCAGCCCCGTCACCGCTCACACCACCAGCCCCGTTCCCGCTCACACCACCAGAAGGAGCCCGGCGTGACCACCGCCGCCCCCCTCGACGCCACCCGCACAGCCGGCGGAGTCGCCTACGACATCATCGACCGCGCCCTGCGCGCCGTCCCCGAGTACCAGGACTTCCGCGGCGGGGTGCTCAGCCGCACCGCCTACTGTTCCTGGCTGGGCGCCGGTGGCCTGCGCCCCGGGGACGTCGGGCTGAACGAGGACCAGCTCAACCTCTCCACCCGCTTCCCCGTGGACGAGCGCGCCTTCGTCGCCCAGGTCCTGGAGGGGCTGGAGCGGGACGGCGTGATCGCCTCCACCGACTATCCGGAGGACGAGTTCGAGGCGCTGCGGGAGCGCGTCGCCCAGCAGTTCGCGCACGAGGGCCGCACCACCTACATCTTCCCGGAAGAGGCCCGCCTGCTCTTCGCCCTCTGCCATCTGCTGGCTCCCCGCCGCACCGTCTTCCCCGGCTCGTACTACGGGTACTGGGCGGTCTGGGCACTGCCGGGCATCCGCGCGGCCGGCGGTACCGCCACCCTGATCGACATCGACCCCGGCACGATGGCGCTGGCCGAACGCAACCTCACCGCCCTCGGTCTCGCCGACGGCGTCGAGTTCGCCACCACCGACGCCATCGCCCACGGCCGGACCCTCGAACCCGTGGACCTGTGTGTGCTGGACGCCGAGGGCCCCTCCCCCCACCGCGCTCCCGAAGGCATGGACCCCGACCTGATCGACAAGGCCATCTACTTCCCGATCATGGAGGCCACCACCCCCGCCCTCCGCCCCGGCTGCCTGCTGATCGCGCACAACATGCTGCTCGGCAACCTCACCGAGAACCGCTACTTCACCGGGCGCATCGCCAACAACCGGGCCCAGTACGCCCGCTTCCACGGCCACCTGGACGCCCACTACGACCTCCAGCGCCTGATCCCCAGCTCCGAGGGCGTCGGTGTCTACCGCCGCCGTACCGACGCCGTCCTGCGGGAGGCCTCCCGATGAGCACCCTCGCCCTGCGCCCGCTGACCGAGGCCGATCTCCCCGAGGTGCTGGCCACCCTCAACCACGCCATCCGGCACACCGACGCCACCCTGGACCACGAAGAGAAGACGCTGGACGACCTGCGCGACTGGCTGGCCGCCCACCACGGCCGCTACCCCGCCCTGGCCGCCGAGCAGGAGGGGCGGCTCGCCGGGTACGGCACCCTCAGTCCGTTCTCGTCCCGCAGGGGCTATCTGGCCAGCGCCGAGATCTCCATCTACCTCGCGCCCGACGCGCGGGGCCGGGGCGTCGGCTCGGCCCTGTGCGCCCGTCTCACCGAACTGGCCGAGCAGGCCGGCATGTCCACGGTGATCGCGTTCATCTCCTCCGGCAACGAGCCCTCCCGCCGCATGGTCCTGCGCGCCGGCTACCGCCACGAGGGCGTCCTGCGCCAGGTCGGCTACAAACTCGGCCGCCTGACCGACCTGGACATCTTCCAGCGCACGTTCCCCGCCAACTGCGCCCGCTACGACGGCACCCCCCTCGACGACCTGCTCGCCGCCCACACCCCCGCAGAGGAACCCGTCCGATGACCGCCCTGCCGCCCACCGCCACACCCGTGGACCCCACCGCCCCGAAGCCCGGCGGTTCCGCCGCCTACGACCGTCATGTCGCCTCCCAGCCCGAGGCCGTGGCCGCCCTCCTCCAGACCCCGGTCCCGGTCCTCGACCCGGCCCGCCCCCTCCTCTTCACCGGCATCGGCACCTCCCTCCACGCCTGCCGCGTCGCCGCGGCCTGGGTCCGGCTGCTGACCGGCGGACGGATCCGGGCGGCCGCCCTCGACGCCCACGACCTGGCCCTCACCGAGCACATCACCTCCGCCGACCAGGTCGTGGTGGTCAGCCACCGGGGCACCAAGACCTGCCCCAACGACGTCCTCCGCCGCGCCACCGAAGCCGGTGCCACCACGGTCGCCATCACCGGCGAGGGCCCGGCCGAGCCCGCCGCCGACACGGTCCTGCGCACCTGCCCCCAGGAAGCCGCCAGCACCCACACCGTCTCCTACACCACCGCCCTGACCCTGCTCGCCCGCCTGGTCGCCACCGCCCTCGGCGAGGACGGTGCCCCGCTGGCCGACGCGCTCCGGCAGGTCCCCGAGGCCCTGTCCCGCACCCTGGAACTCCCCCTCGCCCCGGAGGCCGTGGACGCCCTGGCCGACGCCGCCGGACCGGTCCTGGTCACCGGCACCGGACTGGACGCGATCACCGCCGCCGAAGCCGCGCTCAAGATCAAGGAGGGCACCTACCGCTGGGCCGAGGCCCTGCACACCGAGTTCGCCCTGCACGGCACCCCCGCCGTCTTCTCCGCGACCACCGCCGGCTTCCTCCTGCGCCCCGCCGCGTCCGACGCCGGCCGCACCGCTGACCTGGAACGGGTCCTGCGCGCCCTGGGCGCTCCCGTCCACCACTGCGCCGACGATCCCGCGGCCGCCCTCCCCTTCGCCCCCGTCCCCGCTCTCGTACGTCCGCTGGTGTCGGTCGTCCCCTTCCAGCGCCTGGTCTCCCTGGCCGCCGCCCGCACCGGCGCCAGCCCCGACCTCACCCACCTGGAGGCAGAGCCCTGGGCCTCGGCCATCCGGTCGGTGAAGCTGTGACCCTCGCCCCGGGCGCCACGTCGGAGACCACGCCGGGCACCACTCCGGCCGGCCCCACCGCCGCCACCGCCGCCGTCACCGCCGCCGCCGCCGTCACCGAGGCCGCCGCCGTCACCGAGGCCTACCTCTCCGACCCCCGCCTGGCCGACGCCGTCCGCGAAACGGTCTATCCCCCGGCCTTCCAGGAGTGCTGGGGGGCCCGTATGCTCTCCCGCCCCCTCTTCACCGACAGGCCCGAGCTGAGCCGTGCCGCGGCCGACGTGCAGGACCTGTTCGCCCTGCTCGCCTCCCTCCCGCAGCGCCTCTTCGACGGAGACACGGCCCGTTACTGCGATGCCCTCGGTATCGCACCCGACCGGGCCGGGGTGATCGACCGCTTCGCCACCGCCCCCGGCCGGGCCACCCGCTACGGCCGTGCCGACCTCTACCACGACGGCAGCGCCTTCAAGCTGCTGGAGTTCAACATCGCCAGCGACCTGGGCGGCACCGACCGCTCCCAGATGCAGCGGGCCCTCCTCACCCACCCCGCCTTCGCGGACTTCGCCGCCGAACACGGCCTGGATCACGTCCACACCGGTGAACGCATCGCCGTCGCCCTGCGCGAGGCCGCCCTTCCCCTCACGCGCGGGGTCCGGGAGCCCCGCGTCGGCCTGGTCTGCGCTCCGGGCGGTCTGGCCGCCTTCGGCCATCTGCTGCTCGCCTTCGCCGAGATGATGCGGGACCTCGGCCTCCCCCTCACCCTCGGCGAACTGGACACCCTCACCGACCAGGGCGGCCGCCTCCGCCTCGACGGCGACCCCGTCGACGTCGTCCTGCGCTTCTTCACCGTCGACGACCTCTGTGCCGTGCCGTCCTCCGCCGCCCGCGCCGAACTGGCCTTCCGCGCCCACGAGGAGGGGCGTGCCGTCCTGTGGACGCCGATGGACAGCTCCCTCTACTCCAACAAGGGCGCCCTCGCACTCCTCTCCGATCCCGCCACCGCCTTCACGCCCGCCGAACGCGCCCTCACCGACCGTCTCCTCCCATGGACCCGTCTC
This sequence comes from Streptomyces sp. NPDC088812, assembly GCF_044750285.1. Taxonomy (NCBI): domain Bacteria; kingdom Bacillati; phylum Actinomycetota; class Actinomycetes; order Kitasatosporales; family Streptomycetaceae; genus Streptomyces; species Streptomyces sp. NPDC088812. The sequence goes on from NZ_JBIVJP010000002.1 coordinate 274,238, forward strand.
CTCGCCGACGGACCGCCCACGCCCGGCCCCACGCCCGGAGAGACCGTCACCGACCTGCTGTCCTTCTGCCGGGAACACCGCACCCAGCTCCTCCTCAAGCCCCTCCGTGACTTCGGGGGCACGGGCGTGATCCCCGGCTGGGAACGCGACCCGGACGACTGGGCCCGCCTCCTCCAGGACCGTATGGCGGACGCCACCGGCCCCCTCACCGGTCTGGGGAACCGCTGGATCGTCCAGCGCCGTGTCCTCCCCCGCACCGAGCCCGTGCTCGACCCCGACACGGGCGCCCGTACCCCCTGGGTCGCGGCCTGGGGCCTGTTCCTCACCCCTCAGGGCTACGCCGGCACCGACGTCCGGGCCGCCCCGGCCTCCGCCTCCGCCGTCGTCAACTACGGCTCCAACCCCTTGACCCGCACCACCGGCGTCTTCACCGTCGGGTGACGACGCGACGCGACGGCCGGGCCGCCGGCATGCCGGAAGAAATCAATGTCGGCGTGCCGGAAAAGGTGCCGGAAAAAGGTGCCGGAAGAAGGTGCCCGAAAAAGAAAAAGGAAAGGAGGTGGTACCCACTCCTTTCCACTCTCAACGTATAGCGCACCGGGGGGCTTGCGGCAAGGCCCCCTCTGTGGCGCACAATCGCAGGCCGAGGTTCGGGACCTGCGGAAACGAGGGCGCGGAACGCGTGTCGTGCGCGAACGGTCGCGAGCGACCGGACCCACAACCTCACCAGCGACCTACTCCCGGAGTTGCCGTGACACCTCTGACCACCAGTGCGTTCGACCTTCCCGACCGTCTCGCGCCCAAGGCCGACCCGGCGCTGATCGCCCGTGACGAGCGGCACTTCGCGGCCGTCGCCGAGTGCCTGGGGCAGTCGATCGCCGAGGTGTCCGCCCGCCTCGACGCCGAGCGCAGGGCGCCCGGCGGCCTCGGCCGGCAGGCGATGGACCGGGACGCGGAGATCCACCGGCTGACCGCCCGGCTGCGCACGCTGCGACGCTTCGGGCTGGACCTGTGCCTCGGCCACATGGTGAGCGCGGACGGCCCCGAGCCCGTGTACGTCGGACGGCTCGGCCTCACGGACAGCACGGGCCGCCGGCTGCTGGTCGACTGGCGCTCCCCCGCGGCCGAACCGTTCTTCGGAGCCACCCACGCCGACCCGATGGGGCTGGCGAGCCGCCGCAGGTACCGCTGGACCCGCGGCCGGATCATCGACTACTGGGACGAGGTGTTCACCGCGGACGGCTTCGCCGGGCACGCCGCGCTCGACGACCAGTCCGCCTTCATCGCCAGCCTGGGCAGCAACCGGTCGCCCCGGATGCGGGACGTGCTCGGCACCATCCAGGCCGACCAGGACGCCATCATCCGCGCGGGTTCCCGTGGCGCCCTCGTCGTCGACGGCGGTCCGGGCACGGGCAAGACCGTCGTCGCCCTGCACCGCTCCGCCTACCTCCTCTACTCCGACCCCCGTCTCGGTCACCGGCGGGGCGGCGTGCTGTTCGTCGGCCCGCACCGGCCGTACCTGGCCTACGTCGCCGACGTCCTGCCCAGCCTCGGGGAGGAGGGCGTGCAGACCTGCGTCCTGCGGGACCTCGTCACCGAGGGAGCCGCGGCGACGGTCGAGGCCGATCCGGACGTGGCCCGCCTGAAGTCGGACGCGAAGCTGGTGGGGGCGATCGAGAAGGCCGTCCGGTTCTACGAGGAGCCGCCCACCGAGGGGATGACGGTCACGACCCACTGGTCCGACGTCCGGCTGACCGCCGAGGACTGGGCCGTGGCGTTCGAGGCGGCGGAACCCGGTACTCCGCACAACGAGGCGCGCGAGCAGGTCTGGGAGGAGCTGCTCACGATCCTGGAGGACAAGCACGACGAGGAGCACGACGGCGAGGACGTCCCGCCCGCCCTGCTCCGCAGGTCGCTGTCGCGGAACAGGGACCTCCTCACCGCGTTCCACCGCGCGTGGCCGCTGCTCGAAGCGGCCGACCTCGTCTCGGACCTGTGGTCGGTCCCCGCGTACCTGCGGATGTGCGCCCCCTGGCTGGGCCCCGACGACGTACGGCGGCTCCAGCGCGCGGACCCCCAGGCCTGGACGGTGTCCGACCTGCCGTTCCTGGACGCGGCACGGCAGCGGCTCGGCGACCCGGAGACGGCGCGGCGCAAGCGCCGGCACCGCGCCGCCATCGCCGCCCAGCGCGAGCGCATGGCCCGGGTCGTCGACAACCTGATCGACGCCGTGGCCGACTCCGGCGCCGACGGTGACGACGGCGAGGGCCTGGTGACCATGCTGCGCGGCGAGGACGCCCAGGTCAGCCTGGTCGACGAGTCCGAACTGCACACCGCCGACCCGGATCTTCTGGCCGGCCCGTTCGCGCACGTCGTCGTGGACGAGGCGCAGGAACTCACCGACGCGGAGTGGCAGATGCTGCTGCTGCGGTGCCCGTCCCGGAGCTTCACCATCGTCGGCGACCGTGCCCAGGCCAGGCACGGGTTCACGGAGTCGTGGCGGGAGCGGCTGGAGCGGGTCGGCTTCGACCGGATCACCATGGCCGCCCTGAGCGTCAACTACCGGACGCCGGAGGAGATCATGGCGGAGGCCGAGCCGGTCATCCGGGCCGCGCTCCCGGACGCCAACGTGCCGGCCTCCATCCGCAGCGGCGGCGTCCCCGTCGCCCACGGTTCCACCACGGACCTGCACGCGGTCCTCGACACCTGGCTCGCCGCGCACACCGACGGGACCGCCTGCGTCATCGGCGACCCGTCCTTCCGGGCGACCCCCCGCGTCCGGTCGCTGACGCCGGAGCTGTCGAAGGGGCTGGAGTTCGACCTGGTCGTCCTCGTCGACCCGGAGGCGTTCGGCGACGGCGTCCGGGGAGCGGTCGACCGCTACGTCGCGATGACGCGGGCGACCGGGCAGCTCGTCGTCCTCACCAGCCCCTGACGTCTCAGGGGAGACCCGGAACGCCGACCGGCACCTCCGCCCACACCGTCTTACCCACCGGGTGACGGGCCGCCGTGCCCCGGCGCACGGCCAGGGCGTCCACCAGGAGCAGACCACGGCCCGACTCGTCGTCGGGGAGGGCGGAGGGAGGGACGGCCGGCGGGTGGTGCCCGGCGACCGCGTCGGCGACCTCGATCCGCACCAGGCCCGCCGTCGTGTCGAAAAACATCCTGAGGTGGGCGTCGCGCCCCGGCACCCGGCCGTGCCGCACGGCGTTGGCGGCCAGTTCGCCCACGACTAGGGCGACCGCGCACGACGCGTCCGACACCGGCGGGTGCCCCCACTCCTCCATCCACCGCACGGCGAGCAGCCGGGCGACTTGCGCACCGCGTGGTGTGGCGGCGAACCCTGCGCTGCACGCGGGGAGTTGCCTGTCCGAGCGGGGCCCCTCGCCCCAGGTGGTCGGTCCTGTCAGCACGGCGTGCACGTCCTTGCCTGTCGACTCCTTCGACGTCCCGCAGCGTGCACGGGTCGTCACGTTCCGCACTCAAGGGTCGTCGCACGGCCCTACGCTCGAAAGGTGACACAGCATTACCTTTCGGCTCGTAAGGAACGGAAGTGACGCCTTGGCCAACGGAATCGACCCGAGTACGTCGATGGCGGCGCTGTTCGGCGCCCGGGTGCGCAAGCTCCGGACGGCGGCCGGCCTCACCCAGGCCGAACTCGGCCGGAAGACACACGTCGTGAGCACCCGCATCACGCAGATCGAACGGGCCTCCGGAGCGAAACCGACGCTGGAACTGGCACGGGCGCTGGACGCCGCCCTGGGGGCGGACGACCTGCTGGTGGAACTGTGGCCGTACGTGTACCGGGAGGCGTTCCCGGACTGGTCGCGGAAGTTTGGAGTACTCGGAGCAGGCGGTGTCGATCAGGCAGTACGCCGCCCATCTGGTGCCCGGTCTGTTGCAGACGGAGGACTACGCGCGTGCCGTTCTGAGCGTGGGCCTGACGCTCAGCAACGAGGAACAGTTGGAAGAGCGGCTGACCGCACGAATGGGACGGCAGGAACGACTCGGTTCGCGCGAGTGTCCTGAGCTGTGGGTGATCCTCGACGAGGCCGTACTCAGGCGCCCGATCGGCGGGCATGCCGTGATGCAGACACAGTTGGGGCGATTGCTCGAAGCGGCAGCGGAGCGCCGCATCACCGTGCAAGTGCTTCCGTTCGACCAAGGGGAGCACGACGCGATGGGCGGTTCCTTGACGGTTCTGACATTGCCTGACGGCTCGGAGGTCGCCTATACGGAGGGCGCACACCATGGCCAACTCATTGAAGAACCAGCCGAAGTCATGCGCTTTGCGGTGACCTACGATCGGCTACGGGCGGAAGCCCTGCCCCCGCTCATGTCGCTCGACATGATCCGATCCGTGATGGAGGGCTACAACCGTGGAGCGAATGTCCCGTCCCGATCTGAGCGGCGCCGCTTGGCGCAAGAGCAGCTACAGCAATCAGGAAGGGGGCGACTGCTTGGAAGTGGCGGACGGATTCCCCGACGCCGTCCCCGTCCGTGACAGCAAGGCCCCGAAGGGCCCCGCCCTCTTCTTCGCCCATGGCTCCTGGTCGTCGTTCATAGGCGACCTGAAGACCGCTCGGCACCGGTCCTGAGACGACAAGAGGCCAGCGATCCGATCCGCATGGGGAGGGCAAACCATGAACCGAACGTTCCGTCCCGATCCGAACGGCGCCACCTGGCACAGGAGCAGCTACAGCAATCAAGCCGGGGGCGACTGCGTCGAGGTGGCCCTGGGATGCCAGGTCACCGTCCCCGTCCGTGACAGCAAAGCCCCGCACGGTCCAGCCCTGGTCTTCGGCACCGACTCCTGGTCTGCCTTCCTACACGAGGTCAAGGCCTCCCGACGCCGGCCCTGAGGTCGCAGAGAGCCAGTGATCCGATCCGTGACGGAGGACACCACCGTGAAGCCAAGGTCCCGTCCCGATCCGAACGGCGCCGCCTGGCGCAGGAGCAGTCACAGCAATCAGGAGGGCGGCAACTGCGTGGAGGTGGCCGACGGGGTCACCGACCTCGTCCCCGTCCGTGACAGCAAGGCCCCCCACGGCCCCGCCCTGGCCTTCACCCCCGGCTCCTGGGCAGCCTTCATAGGCGAGTTGAAGGCCGACCGGCACCGGTTCTGAGTCGGCCAGGCACCGGCCGTCGCCCGTCTTCCGCGGCCGCCGGATCCTCGCCCGCGAGGGTCCGGCGGGCCACGGGACTCCTCAAGAACCGGGTACAGAACTACCCGCCCACCCACCCTCCCGGCCCCCGTCACCCGTACGGGTGACCGGCTTGCCGGGGCGGGATACGGACGGTTACGTTCCCCCTCGACAACCGCGAAACGCAGACGGCCCCCGCCGGGACTGGCATCCCGAACGAGGGCCTGACCGATCAGGAAGCGACAACCTTCCCAATGGCTGACTCGCAGTCTAACGCGCCCTTGCGCGCCGACACCGGAGCCCCGTCCTCCGGCGTGATCCACATCCGCACCCGCCTCACCACCGACTTCATGGTGATGTCCAACGCCCTCGCGCAGCGGCGCGGCAGCGCGGTGACGATCGGCGTCGCGGCGTACATCCTCTCCCTGCCCGACGGCGCCCCCGTGAGCATCGCCGCCCTGTGCGAGCACTTCAGCGAGGGCGAGATCCTCATCTCGCGGGCGCTCCGGGACCTCGAAGCCGCCGGGTATCTCGAACGCCGCCGTGAGCGACTGTCCACCGGGCGGATCCGTACCCGGACGTACTTCCACACCGTGCCCGGCAGCGGCGACGACGGGCGGCCTGATCCGGACGGACCGCCCGAGCCGGACGGACCGCCCGAGCCGCCGAAGCCGCACCCGCCCCGGAAACGGCCCGCGGCCGAACAGGAGCCGCCGCCCGCGGCCGAGCAAGAGGCACCGCCCGCGCTCGCCGACGCCGACCCGCAGGCCGTCGGGGTCCTGTCCGCCCTGCGCCGGGTCGATCCGCGTCTGGTCCTCTCCGCTCAGGAGGCCGCACGGCTCGCTCCGGCCGTCGCCGAGTGGCTCGCGGCGGGCCTGGACACACACCGGATCACCGAACTGCTCACCGCCGGGCTCCCCGACCGTTTCCGGGCCCGCCCGGCGGGCATCCTCGCCTTCCGCCTCCGCGAAACGCCCCTGCCCGCCCCGCCTCCCTCGTCCCACCCCGTCGACCGCCCGGCCGCCGTCCCGCCCTTCCAGACCTGCGACGGCTGCGAGCGGGCGTTCCGCGCGCCGGAACCCGGGCGGTGCCGGGACTGCCGAACCGCCGGGAACGGTCTGCGTGCGGCCGGTTGAAGCGGCGGCCGCGTGTGCGGTCGCCCCGCAGGTGGCAGCCTTGGTGTGCGACGATGCGAGACCTGACACCAGGAGGAGGTGGGACATGGTCGACAGGTTCAGGGACGGTCTTCTGACGCCCCCGGAGACCGCCTCACACCTGGAGATTCCGCAGTCGACCCTCACATCGTGGCTGAAGGGAACGGCCGCCGGAGCACCTCTGGTCCACCAGGTGGAGCCCGTACGGAAGGGGCAGCCTTCGGTGCCCTTCATCGCGGTGGCCGAAGCGCACGCGCTGCGCTCCCTGCGCTCCCTGGGGCTGCGCATGAGCGAGATCAGGGAAGCGGCCGCCGCCGTGCGGGACGCGTTCGACACGCCCTACGGCCTCGTGTCCCGGCGGATCGCCACGGACGGCGTGGACATCTTCGTCGAACACGGCTGGGGTGATCTGCGCAGGGCCCGCGACGGTCAGGCGCCCATCCAGGAAGTGGTCTCCGACTATCTCCGCTACCTGTCCTGGGAGCCGGGCGACGACTTCCCCTCCAGCCTGCGGCTGAGGCAGTACCCGGATTCCGTCCCCGTCGTGATCGATCCGCGCTTCGGCCATGGCCTCCCCGTGGTGGCCGCCAACCGGGTCACGGTCAGGGCCATCACCGACCTGTGGGAGGCCGGGGAGACCGTCGAGGACATCGCGTACGACTACGACATGACACCCGAGCAGGTGGACGCGCTCTGCCAAGCAGTGGTGCACCTTGCGGCCTGAGTTCTTCCTGGACCGGAATCTCGGGCGTCGGGTCGCCGAAGGGCTGAGAGCGTGCGGGTGGACGGTGCACCGCATCGGAGACGTCTTCCCGCACGACGGGCAGGACGTCCCCGACGAGGAGTGGATCGCCCACGGTCTCGACCGGTCCTGGGTCCCGCTCCCCAAGGACGGGCGGATCAAGACCCGGGACCTGGAGATCCGGCCTGTACTGGAGCGCGAGGCGGTGCTGTTCTACCTGGACAACCAGCAGTTGCGCAGCACCGCGATGGTCGAACGGCTCGTCGCGTGCCGTGACGCGATCCACCGGGCCGTCGAGAAGGGCGGCCCGGCGGCCTTCGCGGTGCGCCACGACCACATCGAGCGCACGTGGCCATGAGGGCCGTACCCGTACTACGGCGGTAGGCCGTTCAGGAACCGAAGACGTGCTGGCCCGGGGTCAGGATCGACCCGGGGTCGTAGGTGCGTTTCGCCGCCGCCAGGCCGGGCCAGGCCGGGCCGAAGTGGGTCCGCCAGTCCTCGGGGGTGAAGGGGATGCTGCCGACGGGGTACCAGTGGCCGCCGGCGGCCGCGGCGGTCTCGTAGGCGGAGCGGTTGACGGCGAGGAGGCGGTCGACGGTGGCGGTGTCGTCGGGCGGGACGGCGCCGAGGATGTCGAAGAGGTACGACACCGGCTCGTCGGAGGCGCGGAACAGGGGCGTGGTGAGGCGGTCGCGCAGCAGGGGGTAGAAGAGGATCACGCCGGGGCCCAGGTCGGCCGGGGTGAGGGCGTCCAGGAGCGGTGCGGCGACGGTGGCGGCGGAGCTGCCGGGGAGCAGCAGGTCGAGCCAGGGATGGGCCCATGTCCACTGGCCGGCCGCTTTCAGGGCGGCGACGGTGGGGGCCAGCCGGTCGAGGAAGCCGTAGTAGGGCAGGTCGGCTCGCTGGACGGTGGCGGGGTCGTGGCGCAGGCCGCGCAGGAGGACCGTGTCGTCCGGTGCGGGGCCGGCCGGCGGGCCGTAGGCCACCACCTCCATGACGTAGGTGCGGAACCTCCCCGCGGCGTCCGCGAAGACCTGGCCCTCGACGTAGTCGAAGCGGCCCTCCTCGGCGAGGACGCGCTGGTCGTCGAGGAAGGTCTCCAGGTCGTCGTAGGTCAGCTGGTAGTGGCGTACGGACTCGGGCGCGCGCACCAGGCGCAGGGTGGCTTCCACGATGACGGCGCACTGGCCGAGGCCGGCCAGGACGGCGTGGAAGAGGTCGGGGCGGCGGGACGGGGAGCAGCGGAGCAGTTCTCCCGCACCGGTGACGACGGTCAGCGCGGCGACATTGTCGACCTGGGCGCCGTGCCGGTGGGCCTGGCCGCCCAGGCCGCCCACGGACAGGGTGCCGCCGACGGAGAGCTCCAGGTAGTCGGTGAAGACGGGCGGGGTGAGACCGTGGGCGAGGGTGGCCTTGGCCACGTCGCTCCAGCGGGCGCCGGCGCCCACGGTGACGGTCGTACTGCTCGGCCCGAGCGGACCGATGTGCGCGAGCGGCGCGGTCTCGACGACGAGACCGCCCTCGGCCTGCGCCTGGCCGAACGCGGCGTGCCCCTGGCCGCGCGGCGCGACCGGCAGCCGGTGCTCGCCGCAGAACCGGATCATGGCGACGACGTCGCGGACGGAACCCGGGCGCAGGACGGCGACCGGACGGCGGTGCACGATGTGGCCGAAGTCGTCCGCCGCGGCGGTGAGCGACGCCTCGTCCGTGACGAGGGTCCCGTCCAGCCGGGGGATTCCCTCGATCGGCCGGGCGCCGGACGCCGGGACGGACTCGGTGGCGGACGCCGGGCCGGACTCCGTGCCGGACGCCGGGCCGGACGCCGGTCCGGTCGTGGCCCAGCTCCGGGTGGCGGGGTCGAAGCCGATCACGGCCGCCCCGGTGACGGTGAGTCCGCGCAGGGCGGTACGTCTTGACGGTGTGCGGGACATACGTGCCGCTCCCCCCTCGGATGCGAGGTGATCCGAAGTGATCCGATTGACCTGATTGATCTGAGTCGGGCAAATCCACGTCAGCGTAGGGGAGTTGGTGTCACCGCGCGGGGTGTTCGGAGGCCGTTCGAGCGGTACGGCGGGTTCCGGTGGGTGCCCTGGCCGACCCGCTCCGGTCAGCGCGGGCCGAGGCGCGTCGTGATCCGGGAGAGGATCCGGGAGAGGATCGGGGGGAGGACCGGGGGACGGACCCGTGAAGCACGGAAGGGCAGCGCAGTGATCATCTTCGGCACCAAGGGGTACCTGTACCAGCTCGCGATACTGACGCTGGTGTGCGGGAGCTGCGGCAACCCCGCCGCGCACACGCTCAGGAAGCGCGTCACGAAGTTCACGCTCTTCTTCGTGCCGCTGTTCCCGATCTCCACGAAGTACCTCACGCAGTGCACCTTCTGCGGCGCCGAGCAGAAGGTGACCGCGGAGCAGGCGCAGCAGCTTCAGGCGCAGGACGCGGGCGGGTACGGCGGTCAGACGCACGGTCGGCCGCCGCAGCAGCAGCCGTACCAGGGGCGGTGACGGGCCTCCCGGTACGCCTCCTCAGGTGTTCCACGTCTCGTCGTACGGGTCACCGGGCGCCGCCACGGGTCGGGCGGTGGTGACGTCGAGGAACGGGATCGGGCCGTCGTTGACCGGGTCGTGGGTCAGCCGGGGGCTGTAGGTGCCGGTGACCTCCAGCCAGGTGTCCGGCTGGAGGACCGGGGGGACGCGGCCGGTGAGGCCGACCTTGACGGGCTGGGCGTCCGCCGCGCAGCAGTTGAGGGCCATGCGGACCAGGTAGGGGGTGCCGTCGCGATCGAGGGCGACGAAGCCGGTGAGGGCGACGCGGCGGCCGGTGAGGGTGCGGCCGTGGTCGTAGGCCGCGCGGCCCGCGTAGTCGGCGACCGCCAGCGGGAGGGGGTCGGTGGCGGGGAGAGCGGGGTAGGCGACCGGTTCCTGGAGGGCCGTGCCGGTGCGGGTGGCGGTGTACGAGCCCAGGGCCGGCGGGGCGACGAGGATCAGCGCCAGGAGGGGGAGGAGCAGGAGCCAGGAGACGCGGGGTGCGGGGTGGGCGGCCGTCTCCCGGTGGCTCGTCTCCCCCGGTCGCTGCGGTCGCCCGCGCCACTCGTACCACCCCGTCGCCAGCGCCGTGGCGATCAGGACGGCGCCGGACGCCAGGAGGAGCGGTTGCAGGCCCGCCTTGACGTAGCGCAGGTAGAGGTCGGTGGTGCCGGCGTGCAGGAGGCTCGCGCCGAGCAGGAACAGGAGCGCGGCCTGGGCCTGGCGGTTCACAGGAGCACCGCCCCGGTCAGTGCGGACACGGCGACGGCGAGGACGAAGGTCGCCGGGGCGAAGCGCAGGGCGAAGGCGCGGCCGAAGGTGCCCGCCTGCATCGCGAACAGTTTGAGGTCGATCATCGGGCCGACCACCAGGAAGGTCAGCCGGGCCGTGAGCGAGAACTGGGTCAGGGAGGCCGCGACGAACGCGTCCGCCTCCGAGCAGAGGGAAAGGACCACGGCCAGGACGGCCAGGGCCAGGACCGCCACCGCCGGATGGCCGGCCGCCGTGCGCAGCCAGGTCTCCGGGACGGCGGCCTTCAGGGTCGCCGCCGCCATCGCGCCGACGACGAGGAAGCCGCCCGCGTGCATCACGTCGTGCCGCACCGAGCCCCAGAAGGCCTCGCCCCTGCTCCGGCCCTCGTGCGGGGGGTGCGACGGCGGGCGCAGCCAGTCGGTGCGGCCCAGGCGGTGCCACAGCCAGCCCATCGCGCACGCCACGAGCAGGCTCGCCGCGAAACGGGCCAGGACCATTTCGGGGGCGTGGGGGAAGGCGACGGCCGTCGCCGTCAGCACGATCGGGTTGACCGCCGGGGCGGAGAGCAGGAACGCCAGGGCCGCGGCGGGGGTGACGCCCCGGCGGACCAGGGCGCCGGCGACGGGCACGGACGCGCACTCGCAGCCGGGCAGCACCGCGCCCGCGGCCCCCGCCACCGGGACCGCCAGCGCGGGGCGGCGGGGCAGGGCGCGGGCGAAGAACGACGGGGGGACGTACACGGCGATCGCCGCCGACAGCAGGACGCCCAGGACGAGGAACGGCAGGGCCTGGACGACCACGGCGAGGAAGACCGTCGTCCAGCTCTGCATCACCGGCGCGGCCAGGGCGCGGCGGATCGGGCCCTGGAGCAGCACCAGCAGGAGCAGGGTGAGGGTGAGGGCCAGGGGGGAGGTCAGACGCCCGGTCTCCGGGGGCTTCCGCGCGCGCTCCCGGGACGCGGCCGAGGGCTGCTCGGGCTCACCGGACGGCGTCGGCAGCGGGTGCGGCACCGGCTCGGGCACCGGCACCGGCACCAGCAGCGGCTCCGGCACCGGCACCGGCTCCGGCACCGGCTCCGGCTCCGGCTCCGGCTCCGGCACCGGCACCGGCTCCGGCTCCGGCAGCGGGTCCCGCCCCGGGTCTGCCAGCGGCTCCGGCAGCACGCCTGACAGCGGGTTCCGCACCGGGTCCGACACCGGGTCCGGCAGCAGGTCCCGCACCGGCACCGGCACCGGCTCCCGCAGCGGGTCCCCCGGCCGTCCCCGGGACGCCGCCGGGAGCTCCCCCTCGTCCGACGGGGCTCGTGTGATGGCCACGGGTGGGCACCTCCGGATCCGTGTCTCTCCCTCCCCTCCCCTACGGCCGGACGGCCGCCCGCGTTCAGCGCACCTCTGGATCCTCTGGAACCGTCCGTCCCGGTGGGGCAGTCTTCTCCCTCGTGGGGAGCGTTCCGAATCAGAGTCCGCCGTCGGGTGAGCCCGTCGGACACATGGTGGTGTGCGGTGACGACGGGCTGGCGCACCGGCTGGCCGCCGAGTTGCGGCAGGTCTACGGGGAACGGGTCACCCTCGTCGTACCGCCCTCCGAGCGGACGGTGCGGCCGCCGGTCGTCGGGCGCGCCCGTGCGGTGTCGGCGGCCCTGCTCGACCGGGTGGTGAGCGCGGCCGTCAACCGGGCCGTCGGCAGCGGCAACGGCAGCAGCGGCAGCAGCAGCGGTTCGCCAGGGGGCGGTGCCGGCAGTGGTGAGCCCGGCGGCGGGCCCGAGCTGGAGGCCGCCGAGCCCACCGAGGCCGTCCTCGCCGAGGCCGGGGTGGAGCAGGCCGCCGCGCTGGCCCTGGTGTACGACGACGACGAGCGGAACATCCGCGCCGCCCTCACCGCCCGCCGGCTCAACCCCCGGCTGCGGCTCGTGCTGCGGCTGTACAACCGGCGGCTGGGGCAGCACATAGAGGAACTCCTCGACCAGGCGGCCGCGTTGGCCTCGGGGGGCGCCGGCCGTACGGTCGGCGACGCCTCGACCACCGTCCTGTCCGACGCGGACACCGCCGCGCCCGCGCTCGCCGCGACCGCCGTCGCCGGGACCACGAAGGTCGTCCAGACGGACGGCCTGCTGCTGCGGGCCGTCGAACGCCCGCCGCCCGGCCCCGGGCAGGTCGCCGGCGCGGGACCGGCCACCCTCGCGCTGCTGTCCTCGACGGGCAACGACCCCGCCTTCGCGGACGGCTCCGAGGCCAGCGGGGAGCAGGGGCCGGTGCTGCTGCCGGACGCGGCGACGGTGGCCGCGGCGACCGGGCGGGGCAGTGTCGTCCTGGAGCAGGTTTCGTACTCGGCCGGGGGCGCGCTGCCGGCGGGGCGGGGTGTCGGGGTGGTGCCGCCGTTCGCCTCGCTGTTCTCCCGGCGGCTGCGATGGTCGCTGGCCGGGCTGGTGGGCTGTGTGGTCGCGCTGGCGGTGGCGCTGTGGCTGGTGACCGGCATCCATCCGCTGGGCGCGGTGTACCTGACGCTGCTGGACCTGTTCGCGATCAACGAACCGGCGCTCGGGTCGTCGACGGAGCGGCAGGTGCTGCAACTGCTGTCCGGGCTGATGGGGCTGTTGCTGCTGCCGGTGCTGCTGGCCGCGGTGCTGGAGGCGCTGGGGACGTTCCGCGGGGCGGGGGCGGTGCGCAGGCCGCCGCGCGGGCTCGGCGGGCACGTGGTGCTGCTGGGGCTGGGCAAGATCGGGACGCGGGTGCTGACCCGGCTGCGGGAGCTGGACATCCCCGTGGTGTGCGTCGAGGCCACCCCGGAGGCGCGGGGCGTCTCGGCGGCGCGGCGGCTGCGGGTGCCGGTGGTGTTCGGCGACGTCACCCAGGAGGGGGTGCTGGAGGCGGCCAAGATCGGCCGGGCGCACGCGCTGCTCGCGGTGACCAGCTCCGACACCACGAACCTGGAGGCCGCGCTGTACGCGCGTTCCCTGCGGCCCGATCTGCGCGTGGTGCTGCGGCTGTACGACGACGACTTCGCGACCGCCGTGTACCGCACCCTGCGGGCCGCGCATCCGCAGGCGCTCACCCGGAGCCGGAGCGTGACGCATCTGGCGGCGCCGTCGTTCGCCGGGGCGATGATGGGGCGGCAGATCCTGGGGGCGATCCCGGTGGAGCGGCGGGTGCTGCTGTTCGCCGCCCTGGAGGTCGGGGCGTACGCGCAGTTGGCCGGGCGGACGGTCGGGGAGGCGTTCCGGGCCGGGTACTGGCGGGTGCTGGCGCTGGACACGGGCGAGGAGGGGCCGGGCGGGTCCGAGCTGGTGTGGGACCTGCCGGAGACGTACGTCCTGCGGAACGAGGACCGGGTGGTGCTGGCGGCCACCCGGAAGGGGCTGGCGGAGCTGCTGGGGCGGAGGCGGCGGGGCGCGGGGTCCCAGGGACGGTGACCACCGCCCCCGGGCCCCCTGGCTCCCCCGTCCCGGTCGCCGCTACTTCCCCAGGTGCCTCTCCGCGAACTCCAGCTCCAGCCGTACCTGCTTGATCCGCTCCTCGACCACCAGCGAGCCGTGCCCGGCGTCGTAGCGGTAGACCTCGTGGGTCGCGCCGCGGGACTCCAGCCGCTTGACGTAGTTGTCGATCTGGCGGATGGGGCAGCGGGGGTCGTTCACGCCCGCGGAGATGTAGACCGGGGCCTTGACCTGGTCGACGTAGGTCAGCGGGGAGGACGCCTCGAAGCGCTCGGGGACCTCCTCGGGGGTGCCGCCCAGGAGGGTGCGGTCCATGGCCTTCAGGGCCTCCATCTCGTCGTGGTAGGCCGTGACGTAGTCGGCGACGGGGACCACGGCGATGCCCAGCGCCCACACCTCGGGCTGCACGCCGAGGCCGAGGAGGGTGAGGTAGCCGCCCCAGGAGCCGCCGGTGAGGACCAGACGGTCGGGGTCGGCGAGGCCGGAGTCGATCGCCCAGGCGCGGACCGCCGCGATGTCCTCCAGCTCGATCAGGCCCACCCGGTGCTTCAGCGCGTCCGTCCAGGCCCGGCCGTAGCCGGTGGAGCCGCGGTAGTTCACCCGGACGACCGCGTAGCCGTGGTCCACCCAGGCCGCCGGGCCCGCCGCGAAGGAGTCGCTGTCGTGCCAGGTGGGGCCGCCGTGGATGTCGAACACGGTGGGCAGCGGGCCGGTCGCGCCCGCCGGCTTCTGGACCAGGGCGTGGATGCGGCCGCCGGGGCCCTCCACCCACACGTCCTGCACCGGGACCGAGCCGGGGGACTTCATGCCGGGCGGGTCGAGGACCACGGCGCCCGTCGTGGAGCGGACCGCGGGCGGCCGGGCGGCGGAGGACCACAGGTACTCCACGCTGCCGTCGGGGCGGGCGGTCGCCCCGGACACCGTGCCCGCCGGGGTCGGCACCCGGACCAGCTCCCGGGTGGCCAGGTCGTAGCGGTACAGCTCGCTGCGGGCCTCGAAGCCGTGGGCGACGAGCAGGCCCGAGCCGTCCGGGTACCACTCGGCGCTGACGTCGCCCGGCAGGTCCAGCGCCAGGTCGGTCTCCGCGCCCGTCGCCACGTCCCACACCAGCGGTTCCCAGCGGCCCCGCCGCTGGTGGCCGATGAGCAGGCGGGTGTCGCCGTCGACGGGGGCGAAGCCCAGCACCTCCAGGCCCAGCTCCTCGGTGCCGCCCCGGGTGTCGTCGAGTTCGGCGACGGTGGTGCCGTCGGGACGCAGGACGCGCAGCGCGGAGTGCATGGCGTCGCCGTGCTCGGTGTGCTCGATCGCGACGAGGGACCCGTCGTGGGAGAGGTCGCCCACGCCCGCCGACTCACGGTGCCGGTACAGCTCGAAGGGCGGCTCGCCGGTGCGGGCCACGTGGATCGTGGTGCCGTCCTCGTCCGTGGACCGGCCCACCACCGCCGTACGTCCGTCGCGGCCCAGCGCCAGGCCCGCCGGGTACGACGGGTCCAGGCCGGGTGCCGCCAGTTCGTCCTCCCCGCCCTCGAAGGGCTGGCGGCGCCAGACGCCGAACTCGTCGCCGTCCTTGTCGTCGAACCACCAGATCCACGCGCCGTCCGGGGAGAGCACACCGTCCGTGGTGCCGTTCGCCCGGTTCGTCACCTGGCGCTGCTCACCGGTGGAGCGCTCCCATGCGTACAGCTCGTACGTCCCCGTCGCGTTCGAGACGAACAGGGAGCGGTCGGGCGCGTCCTCCGCCCAGTCGGGCAGCGACACCCGGGGCGCCCGGAAGCGCCTCTCCCAGTCCGGCATCTCCTCGTACCGCTGCGGTGCGGCGGACCCGTTGCTCTCAGTCATGGCCCCATACTGCCCGCCCGGACGGACAATCGACCGCTCCCCTCCCCAGCCTGTGGAAAACTTCGGCCTCATCCCCACACCCCGGCGACGGGTTCCCCGCACGAGACCCGTACCGTTGAGGTCGTGTACCGGTTTCTGCTGACGCCCCGCTGGTGGGGGATCAACGTCTTCGTGCTGCTGGCCATCCCCTTCTGCGTCTTCATGGGGTCCTGGCAGCTGAGCCGGTTCGAGGCTCGGGTCGACGACCACCGCGCGGCTGAGGCGCAGGTCGAGTCCGCCCGCGAGGAGGCGGCGCGGCCGCTCGCCGAGATGCTGCCCGTGGACAAGGCGACCTCCGGCAAGCAGGTCACCGCCACCGGCCGGTACGCCGACCAGCTGCTGGTGCCCGACCGCGAGCTCGACGGGAAGAACGGCTACTACGTCCTGGCCCTGCTGCGCACCGACGACGGCAAGGCGCTCCCCGTGGTCCGCGGCTGGCTGCCCGGTACGGCCGACACGGCGAAGGCCCCGGCGCCGCCCACCGGCGAGGTCACCGTCACGGGCGCGCTCCAGGCGTCCGAGACGCCCGGCAACGACGGCGTGAGCGCCCGCGGCGGCCTGCCCGCCGGGCAGACGGCCGCGATCAGCGCGGCCTCCCTGGTCAACCTGGTGGACTACGACCTGTACGACGCGTGGGTCACGCTCCGCTCCGCCGACGCGGGGATGACGGCGGTCCCGGCGAGCACGCCCGCCGGCAGCGGGCTGGACCTGAAGGCGTTCCAGAACCTCGGGTACACCGGCGAGTGGTTCGTCTTCGCCGGGTTCGTGGTGTTCATGTGGTTCCGGCTGCTGCGCCGTGAGGTGGAGTTCGCGCGGGACGCGGCGCTCGGCATCGCCCCGGACGGGCCCGGAACCGACGGGACCGGAACCGAGGCAGCCGGATCCGAAGGAAGCGGACCCGAAGGGACCGACGTGACCGACGGGACCGGATCCGGCCCCGCGGTGTCCGCCGGGGCTCACGACGAGGCCAGCACGCCCGTCCGGTAGACCGTCCCGGCGCACGCGTTCGACACCGTCGCCGACACCGTCGGGACCCCGCCCTCGGCGGTGTACGTCACCACGACGCTGCCGTCGGCCGTGCCGTCCGCGACGAGCAGCTGGGCCGCGGTGCCGTCGGTCTCGGTGGTGGTCGTGGAACCGGTGGTGCCCGTCTGCTCGGTCGGGCTCGGGTCGGGGGAGGCCGTAGCGCCGCCGTCGCCGCCCGTGCTGCCGCTGCTGCTGCCGCCGGTGGTGGTGGGGCAGGTCTCGGAGGGCACCCAGGCGAACTTCACGTCGTAGGCCGAGCCGGGGGCCAGGGAGAGCTGGGAGACGTAGAGGGAGGGGTCGGGCAGGCCGGCCGCCGCGTCCCCGGAGGCGTGCGCCACCACGCTGATCTTCGTGGCGTCGGCGGCTCCCTGGGCGGTGGGCGTCACCGAGACGCTCCCGCCGACGGTACAGGCGCTGCCGGAGACGTTCACGACGCGGAAGGTGCCGTAGACGGTGCCGGCCGAGTCGGCGACCGCGACGTCGGCGGAGGCGTCGCCGAGCTGGGAGGCCGTGCAGGCGGTGGCGTCCGCCTCGACCGAGGAGCCGGGACCGGTGCCGTCCCCGGTGCCGTCGGTGCCGCCGGGGTCCTTGCCCCGGCCGGTGCCCTCGGTGGCGTCGTCGCCCTGCGCGCCGGTCCCGCCGGCCGAGCCGCCGGCCGTGCCGGAGGAGTCGCTGTCGGGGGTCCGGCCCGCCCCGGCGCCGCCCTGGGCCTGTGACGCCTGGCCGGCGATGGAGGGGTTGGCGTCGGAGCCGCCGGCGCCGGAGACGTGCCACAGGGCGGGGACGGCGGTGCCGACGAAGAGGGCCGCGGCGGCCATGCCGACGGCGGCCTGCCGCTTGCGGGCCCGGCGGGCGGGGACGGCCCGCCTCAGGTGGTCCAGCGTCCCGTCGCGCGGCTCCATCTCCTGGACCGCCTGGTGCAGCATCCGGCGCAGTGCCAGCTCGTCCGAGTCGAGCCCGTCGGGGCCCTGGTCGTCGAGGTGGTGGTTCACGGTTCCGTTCCCAGCGTGCGATTGCTTCGGCTCTTGCTCGTGCGGTGCCCGCCCCGGCTCCCGCCACGCGAACGGCTCGCGCCGCTCCCGGTCACCCGTGCCGTCCCCGCCGGCCCGCCCGCTCACGTCCGCGCCTCCATGGCGACGCGCAGCGCGGCGATGCCGCGGGAACCGTACGCCTTCACCGAGCCGAGCGAGATGCCGAGGGTCTCGGCGACCTGGGCCTCGGTCATGTCGGCGAAGTAGCGCAGGGACAGGACCTCGCGCTGGCGGCGCTGGAGCCCCTTCATCGCCTTGATGAGGGAGTCGCGCTCCAACTGGTCGTAGGCGCCCTCCTCCGCGCTGGCCATGTCCGGCATCGGCTTGGACAGCAGCTTCAGTCCGAGGATGCGGCGGCGCAGGGCGGAGCGGGAGAGGTTGACGACCGTCTGGCGCAGGTAGGCGAGGGTCTTCTCCGGGTCGCGGACGCGCTTGCGCGCGGAGTGGACGCGGATGAAGGCCTCCTGGACGACGTCCTCGCAGGAGGCGGTGTCGTCGAGGAGGAGCGCGGCGAGACCGAGCAGCGAGCGGTAGTGCGCCCGGTAGGTCTCGGTGAGGTGGTCGACGGTCGTTCCGGCCGCGACACCGTCGTCCGCGGGGGCCGCGCCGTCACGCTGGCTGGGTATGCGGGCGGGCCGCGCTGCGG
Organism: Streptomyces sp. NPDC088812; assembly: GCF_044750285.1. Classification (NCBI taxonomy): domain Bacteria; kingdom Bacillati; phylum Actinomycetota; class Actinomycetes; order Kitasatosporales; family Streptomycetaceae; genus Streptomyces; species Streptomyces sp. NPDC088812. Next base: position 292,567 of record NZ_JBIVJP010000002.1, read on the forward strand.
GCATGGGCGCGATCACCGGCATGCCACCGGGCGCCCCGGCCGGGCGGCGGGGACGGAGGGCGGTGCGGGGCGGCCGCAGGGCCGTGCCGCGGGCCGCCGCGGGGAAATCGAGTACCTCTGCCACGCCAGTTGGACACCCGTCCCCCCTCGGGGGTTGTACACGTCCGCCGTCGCGTTCGCGCCGTACGGCGGTACACGTGTGACCGGCACCGTTCCGGGCGCCCGTCTCGCGCCGGCCGGCTTCCCCGCCGACGGCGCCTCACATGCCCTCATGCGTCCCGCTCTTCCCCTGTGGTCCATAGGAACGGGCGCCCCCACGCCCCGATCACGGCGTCCCCTGTGTGCCGGGATCACGTCTGCGCACCCCGGAGGGTGACGGCAAAGACGCTCCCCGCGCTCCGCACGGTTGCGGAACACGGGGAGGAAAATCTTCGGATGCCGGCAGGTCCCAGGACAAGTGGTCCGGACCACCGACCGGCTCACATCCGTGCTGAAGATCCTACAAACCCGTCACGCCGTGGCCAGCGTTTTTTCGGCCCCTTCACTGGCTCACCGGCCCCTTCACCGGCTCACGACAGCTCCGCCGCCACCAGTTCCGCGATCTGCGCGGTGTTCAGGGCGGCTCCCTTGCGCAGATTGTCGCCGCACACGAAGAGTTCGAGCGCCGTGGGGTCGTCCAGCGCGCGACGCACCCGGCCGACCCAGGTCGGATCCGTGCCGACGACGTCGGCGGGCGTCGGGAACTCCCCGGCGGCCGGGTCGTCGCACAGGACCACACCCGGCGCGGTGGCGAGGATCTCGCGGGCCCGCCCGACGGTGACCTCGTCCTGGAAGCGGGCGTGGACGGTGAGGGAGTGCACGGTGACCACCGGCACCCGTACGCAGGTCACGGCGACGGGCAGCCCCGGCAGGCCGAGGATCTTGCGGGACTCGTCCCGCACCTTCATCTCCTCCGACGACCAGCCGTCCTCACGCAGCGACCCGGCCCACGGCACCACGTTCAGCGCGACCGGCTCCGGGAACGGGCCGGTGCCGTCGCCCACGGCCCGCCGTACGTCACCGGGGCTCGTCCCCAGCTCCGTACCGGCCACCAGGGACAGCTGCCGCCGGAGCGTCTCCACCCCGGCCCGGCCCGCCCCGCTGGCGGCCTGGTACGACGACACCACCAGCTCGCGCAGTCCGAACCCGGCGTGCAGCGCGCCGAGGGCGACGATCATCGACAGGGTGGTGCAGTTCGGGTTCGCGACGATCCCGCGCGGACGCGCCCGCACCATGTGCGGATTGACCTCGGGGACGACCAGCGGCACGTCCGGGTCCATCCGGAAGGCACCGGAGTTGTCGACGACGACCGCTCCCCGGGCGGCGGCGAGCGGCGCCCACCGCTCGGCGACCTCGTCGGGCACGTCGAACATCGCGACGTCGACGCCGTCGAAGGCCTCCTCGGTGAGCGCCGCCACCTCGACCTGTTCGCCGCGCACGGCCAGCTTGCGGCCGGCCGAGCGCGGCGAGGCGATGAGCCGGATCTCGCCCCAGACGTCGGCGCGCTGGGACAGGATCTGGAGCATGACCGTGCCGACCGCCCCGGTCGCTCCCACGACCGCGAGCGTCGGGCGCCCGGTCACACGAGGGCCCGTCATCAGCGCCCGGTGCCTCCGTAGACGACGGCCTCGTCGCTGTCGGAGTCCAGCCCGAAGGCGCTGTGCACGGCGCGCACGGCCTCGTTGACGTCGTCGGCGCGGGTGACGACCGAGATGCGGATCTCGGAGGTCGAGATCAGCTCGATGTTCACGCCCGCGTCGGCCAGCGCCTTGAAGAAGTCGGCCGTGACGCCCGGGTTGGTCTTCATACCCGCGCCGACCAGGGAGATCTTGCCGATCTGGTCGTCGTAGCGCAGCGAGTCGAAGCCGATGCCGGACCGGTTCTTCTCCAGCGCGTCGATGGCCTTGCGGCCCTCCGCCTTCGGCAGCGTGAAGGAGATGTCCGTCAGGCCCGTGGCGGCGGCGGACACGTTCTGCACGATCATGTCGATGTTGATCTCGGCGTCGGAGATCGTGCGGAAGATCACGGCGGCCTCGCCCGGCTTGTCCGGCACGCCGACGACCGTGATCTTGGCCTCGGAGGTGTCGTGCGCGACACCGGAGATGATGGCCTGCTCCACCTGCTTGTCCCCTTGCTCGATCGGCTCGCTGCTGACCCACGTGCCCTGGAGTCCGCTGAAGGACGAGCGGACGTGGATCGGGATGTTGTAGCGGCGCGCGTACTCCACGCAGCGGTGGAGCAGCACCTTGGACCCGGAGGCAGCCAGTTCGAGCATGTCCTCGAACGAGATCCAGTCGATCTTCCGGGCCTTCTTCACCACGCGCGGGTCGGCGGTGAACACGCCGTCGACGTCGGTGTAGATCTCGCACACCTCGGCGTCGAGCGCGGCCGCGAGCGCGACGGCGGTGGTGTCGGAGCCGCCGCGGCCCAGCGTGGTGATGTCCTTGGTGTCCTGGCTGACGCCCTGGAACCCGGCGACGATGGCGATGTTGCCCTCGTCCAGCGAGTCACGGATCCGGCCCGGCGTCACGTCGATGATCCGGGCTTTGTTGTGGACCGAGTCGGTGATGACACCTGCCTGGCTGCCGGTGAAGCTCTGGGCCTGGTGGCCCAGGTTTTTGATCGCCATGGCCAGCAGGGCCATGGAGATCCGCTCTCCGGCGGTCAGCAGCATGTCGAGCTCGCGCCCGGCAGGGATCGGGGAAACCTGCTCGGCGAGATCGATCAGCTCGTCCGTCGTGTCGCCCATCGCGGAAACCACGGCGACCACCTGGTGGCCGTTCTTCTTGGCTTCCACGATCCGCTTGGCGACGCGCTTGATGCCCTCGGCATCGGCTACGGAGGAGCCTCCGTACTTCTGCACGACAAGGCCCACGTGCGCTCCTCGCTCAGTTTGTCTCTTTCCGCACATACGCCCTTGTACTGCGGGTCGGCTCAGTGTAACGAGCGTCCGTCGTCCGCCCCCGGGGTATCGCATCGTGAGACCACGTCCAGGCCGCACGGCGAGAGGTGCCGGGGACGGGTCCGGCCGCCCGTCCAGGACGTTCCCTGCCCACTTCCACCGAACTGATGCGCGACGCCCGCACTCCTCGCCGACGGTCACACGGCGGGGCGCGGACCGGTCAGGTGGCGGGGCGCGGACCGGTCAGGTGGCGGGGCGCAGACCCGGATGTCCGCCGATCTCCTCCGCCATGACCCTCCCGGCCTCGAACTCCAGGGTGTCGTCGCCCACGCCCTGGTCGGTGTCCAGGCCGTCCAGCTCCTCCAGTGGCTGGTCGAGGCGGATGTGGGCCAGCACCGAGTGCAGGGCGCGCAGGGTCGCCGAGGCCGTCGAGCCCCAGTTGGAGAAGTACGAGAACTGCCACCACCACAGGGCCTCCGTGGTGCGGCCGGCACGGTAGTGGGCCATGCCGTGGCGGAGGTCGGTGATGACGTCGGTGAGGTCGTCGGAGACCCGGGCCGGCACGGGCGCCTTGCGGGGCTCGTAGGGGTCGAAGACCTCCGAGTACACGTCGACCGGGTCCAGGAGGCGGGCCAGGTTCTCCCGGAGTTCGTCGACGTCCGCGTCGGGGCCCGTGTCGGGCTCGTAGCGCTCGTCGGGGACGATGTCCTCGTGCGCGCCGAGACGGCCGCCGGCCAGCAGCAGCTGGGAGACCTCCAGCAGGAGGAAGGGGACCGCCGAGCCCGGCTCGTCACCCTTGGCGACCTCCGCGACGGCCACCAGGAAGCTCTCGATCTGGTCGGCGATCTGGACCGCGAAGTCGTCGGGGTTCTGGTCGCTCGCGTGCAGCGTGGCGTCAGACATCTAGGAGTCGTCTCCCCTCGAAGGCGCGGCCGAGGGTGACCTCGTCCGCGTATTCCAGGTCGCCGCCCACCGGGAGGCCGCTGGCCAGGCGGGTGACCTTCAGGCCCATGGGCTTGATCATGCGGGCGAGGTACGTGGCCGTCGCCTCGCCTTCGAGGTTGGGGTCCGTGGCGAGGATGAGCTCGGTGACCGTGCCGTCCGCCAGCCGGGCCAGCAGTTCCCGGATGCGCAGGTCGTCCGGACCGACCCCCTCGATCGGGCTGATCGCCCCGCCCAGCACGTGGTAGCGGCCCCGGAACTCGCGGGTGCGCTCGACGGCCACCACGTCCTTCGGCTCCTCCACCACACAGATGACGGCGGGGTCGCGGCGCGGGTCGCGGCAGATGGAGCAGTGCTCCTCCTGCGCCACGTTGCCGCAGGTGACGCAGAAGCGGACCTTCGCCTTGACCTCCATCAGTGCCTGCGCGAGACGCCGCACGTCGGTCGGCTCCGCCTGGAGGATGTGGAAGGCGATCCGCTGCGCGCTCTTGGGACCGACGCCGGGCAGCCGCCCCAGTTCGTCGATGAGGTCCTGGACCACGCCTTCGTACAACGGACTGCCGTCCTTCCTGGGTTCCTTGCAGTACGTACGGTAGTTGTCCGCCACCCGTCCTAGGAAGGCGGTGCGGGTGTCGCCCCGGTGACCTGCGGCGGAACGACCGGGGCGACGGGAACGACGGGGGCGGCCGGCGCGATCGCGACGGCCGGCGCCGCGACGGTCAGAACGGCAGGCCCGGGATGCCGCCCCCGCCCAGACCCTGGGCCAGCGGGCCCAGCTTCTGCTGCTGGAGGGCCTGCGCGTTCTCGTTGGCCGCCTGGACGGCCGCGACGATCAGGTCGGCGAGGGTCTCGGTGTCCTCCGGGTCCACCGCCTTCGGGTCGATCTTCAGGCCGCGCAGCTCGCCGGCCCCGGTCACCGTGGCCCTGACCAGACCGCCGCCGGCCTGGCCGTCGACCTCCGTGCCCGCCAGCTCCTCCTGGGCGCGGGCCAGATCCTGCTGCATCTTCTGGGCCTGCTGGAGCAACTGCTGCATGTTGGGCTGGCCACCACCGGGAATCACGATCAGCTCCTCTTACGGGCCTGGAGTCGAGACGGGTTTTTCCGCTCGGCACGAGCCTACGTGGTCTGTGCGGGTGTCGCCCCGGCACTCTTTCGAGTGAGTCTTCGGCGAGGTCTACACCTGATCAAGGCCCCCTTACGGGCGTAAGGGCGAGGAAACCTTCCTCTTCGCCACCCATCGGGAGGTAGGAAAGGTGCGGCGCATCAGGCGTCACCACGGGTCCCTCGGGTGACCGGGGCGTCGGTCGGGGTCGGTCGGGTTCAGGAGGGAGTGCCGGGTGGGTCAGCAGCCGGAGATGCAACCCGAGGGTCCGCCTCAGAACGGGCGGGGCGAGGACGCGGCCGGGCTGCGGCCGGGCGATCTGACCGGCCGGGCGTTGCCGCTCGGGGACTGGGGTGAGCCGGCGCAACGGCTGGACGAGCTGTACCGCTGGGTGGAGCGGCGGGCCCTGGAGACCACGGCCTGGTACCTCGCCGACCGGGTGTGGAAGCGGCGGGGCGCACGGGTGCTGCGGGCCGGGGCCGTGGCGGGGGCGGTCGCGGGGGCCGCGCTGCCGCTGCTGGATCTCACCGGGGTGCGGGGCGGGGTGGCGCCCTGGGGGTGTCTCGCGCTGCTGGTCGCGGTGGCGTGCCTGGCCGTGGACCGGTTCTTCGGGGTGACGTCCGGGTGGATGAGGGACGTGGCGACCGCGCAGGCCGTGCAGCGGCGGTTGCAGGTGTTGCAGTTCGACTGGGCGTCGGAGAGCGCGCGGGAGGTGCTGGGGCCGGCGGAGGGCACGGCGAGCGAGGCCGCCGAGCGGTGCCTGGGGGTGCTCCGGCGGTTCTCGGAGGACGTGACCGAGCTGGTGCGGGTGGAGACGGCGGACTGGATGGTGGAGTTCCGCACGGGTGGCGCGCCGCTAGGGATCCAGGGGGCGGTGGCGGGCGGCGGGCGGCCGGAGGCGGGGGTGCCGCAGGGGAGGTTCCCGCTGCCGCCGGGGGCCGGGAGCCGGCCGAACATGCCTCGGCAGCGGCCGCCGGAGCCTCGGTGAGGCTGACGCCGGGGGCTGCCGTCGGGGTGTGTGGGGGCTGACACCGGGGTGTGTGGGGGCTGCCGTCGGGGTGTGTGGGGACTGCCGTCGGGGTGTGTGGGGACTGCCGTCGGGGTGTGTGGGGACTGCCGTCGGGGTGTGTGGGGGCTGACGCCGGGGGGCGCGGCGGTGACGCCGGGGTTTTCGCCCCCGCCGCCCTTGCCCTTCCCACCCCTGGGGGCTGCCGCCCCCAGACCCCCGCTTCGGCCCTGAAGGGGCCTCGTCCTCAAGCTCCCCCAGAGGGGGCACCCCCAGACGGGCTGATCACGTGCCGGACGGAGTGGGCTGGCTGCCCCGGGCGCACAGGCGCAGGCCCTCCGGGGTCCAGCACGGCAGGTGGCCGTGGGTGCGGATGACGTCCTGGCCGTTGCCCCGGGTGAGGTAGGTCAGGAAGCTCGACGCCAGGGAGTCGGCCGGGGGGCGGCCGTAGGTGTAGGCGTACTCGATCTCGCGGTACGGGTAGTCGCTGGTGCCGTCCTCGATGGCGTCGACGGACGCGGGGTCGCCGTCGAGGCGCAGCGCGTGCAGGCCCTCGGCGCGGTCGGCGACGTTGAGCTCGCTGTAGCCGATGGCGCCGGGGATGGCCGCGACGGTGGAGAGGACCTGCTCGGTGGAGTCGAGTTCGCAGCGTACGACGGAGGCCGTCGGGTCGTCCTTGTGCACGCAGTCGACGGAGGAGTTGGCGATCTCGCCCCGGCCCAGGACCCGGCGCTGGAACACCTGCCGCGTGCCGGAGTTGGCGTCCCGGCTGACCAGGGTCACCGGCAGGTCCGGGCCGTCGAGCTGGCGCCAGTTGGTGATCTGCCCGCGGTAGAGGCGGCGCACGTCCTCCGTGGAGAGGTCCGTCAGGGGGACGCCGTCGTGGACGACGAGGGCGAAAACCGATACCGCCACCCGGTTCTCGCGCAGTTCGGCCAGGCCGGACGGTTTGCGGCCGTCGGAGAGGGCCACGACGGGCGGGGAGCCGTCCTTCGCCTTGGCGCCCGCCGCGGTGAGCTCGCGGATGCCGGCCGTCGATCCGTGCGGGTCCACGGTGAGGTGCGCGCCCTCGCAGTCGCTCTCGTACTTGCGGGCCACCTCGCGGATCACCGGGGCGAAGGCCGTCGAGCCGGTGAGGGTGAGGCTGCCCCGCTCGCAGCCGATGGGCGGCGGGGTGTCGTCACGGACGACGACCATCGCCGCGAGGGTGATCACGCAGAGGGTGAGGAGGAGGGAGATCAGACGGGCCGCCCGGCTGAACAGCGGCGGGGTGTCGTCCGGGGTGGCGCTGCGGTTGGGGTGGACCTCGCCGATGGGGGCGCCCCCGGCTCGAGCGGAGTCGAGAGCTGGGGGAGGATGCCGCCGTAGAGCCGTATGCCGTGGCCGACGTCGCCGCCCGACAGCAGGACCAGCAGCTTGAAGTGCTCGCGCGGGTTGAGCGGGACGCGCGGGATGCGCAGGGTGTTGTCCTCGTAGCCGAAGCCGCGGTCCGCGGTGAAGTGGTCCATGAGGTGGTCGGTGTGGGTCGGCTGGGTGACCGACACCCCGCGGATGGTGCGGTCGGTGAACACCGCGGTGAGCCCGTGGCGTTCGGGGCCGGTGTAGTCGTCACGGGCGATGCCCTGCGAGCCGTCGTTCTCGATGCGCAGCAGGACGAGGGTGGCGGCCGCCATGCCGGGGGTCTCGTCGAAGAGGCCGAGACGGCGGTTGGGGCGGCCGGACCGGACGTCGTCGCCGATCGGGTTGTCCATCTGTACCCGATAGCCGATCCTCTTGCGGCGCGGCACCCGGCGCTCGTACCAGACCATCGCGCCGGACGCGGCGATACCGAGGACGGCCGTCCCCACGGCCACGACGTTCTCAGCGTTCAGCCAGTCCACTGTGGGTGCCCCCGCCACTCCCGCCGACCGGATCGTGGGGGCACCGTACGTCTGCCCCAGGGGACATTCCGGACGGGAGGGCGGGAGTTCGCCGGACGTTCACCGGCGGGTGTACGTCAGCTTCTCCCCGGTGGAGGTGTTCACGCGTTGCAGCCTGCCGTCGGACAGGAGGGTGACCTCGGTGGGGGCGCCCGGGGAGCAGGAGGAGAGCGGCTCGCCGGTGGTGACCGTGGACGGGCCGATCCGCAACGGGCCCTCGGAGGAGGGACGTTGGAGCAGCTCGGCGGTGAACTCGCAGTGGTAGGAGTCGCCGTCCGCGACGAGCGAGAGGACGGTGTCGCCCACTTCGCCCTGGGTGAGGGTGAGCCGGCGGGTGTCCGTGCCGCTCGCGCCGTCGACGGTCGTGGCCCAGGTGCCGAGGTAGTCCGCCGGGACCGCGCCGGCCTGCTCCGTGGCGGACGGCGAGGCCGACGGCCCACCGGACCCGGCCGGGCTGGCGGCCTCGCCGCCGGAGGCCGTGGCGGGTGCGGAGGCGGTCGGTGCCGGGTCGGGGCGCGCGGCGGGGTCGGTGCCGCCGCCGTTCATCAGCGCGTACACCGAGCCGCCCGCGGCCAGCGCGACGACCAGGGCGACCGCGACCAGCAGCGCGGTCGTGCGGCCGCTGCGGCGCGGCGGCTCCTGCGGCTCGTCCCCGTAGGGGCCGTACGGGGGGTACGGCCCCTCTCCGCCGCCGTAAGGGCCGGGCGAGGGGTACGGCTCGTCCCCGTAAGGGGCGTGCGCGGGGTGCGGCAGGGTCGCGCCGGGGACGCCGCCCGCCGCCGCGTACGGGTTGTGCGGGACGGGGGGCGTGGAGTGCGGGTGCGGGCGGGGGTGGCCGTACGCGGGGTGGGCCGGGGGCGCGGTCGTGCCGCCGGCTCCCGTCGGCGGGGCGGCGGGCGGTGCGGGGGCGGTGGCGTACGGGCCCGCGCCGCGTGGGCCGGAGTGCTCCGGCGCGGCCTCGGGGGCGCCGGCCGGGGACGCCTCGCCGCCCTCCGGGTTCTCCGTCTCCAGCAGCCGCACCGCGTGCCGGCCCAGCTGGGCCACCAGGGTGTTCGGCAGCCAGGGCTCACGGGAGCGGCCCTCGGCGACGGTCTCGTGCGCGCCGGTGCGCTCCAGGAGCCACTCCAGGGACGGCCGGGCGGCCGGGTCCTTGCGCAGGCAGGCGCGGACCAGGTGGGCGATGTCCTCGGAGAGGCCCGAGAGGTCGGGTTCCTCCTCGGCGATGCGGAACATCAGGACGTGCACACCGCTGTCGGCGGAGCCGAAGGGGAGGCTGCCGGTGGCGGCGTAGGCGAGGACGGAGCCGAGGCAGAAGACGTCGCACGCGGGCGTGATCCGGTCGCCGCGCACCTGCTCGGGCGCCATGAAGCCGGGCGAGCCGATCACCGCGCCGGTCCGGGTGAGGCCTCCGGCGTCGCCGCCGACCGTCTCCATGGCCCGGGCGACGCCGAAGTCGATGACCCGGGGGCCCTCGATGGTGACCATCACGTTGGACGGCTTGAGGTCGCGGTGGACGATCCCGGCCGCGTGGATGTTGGTGAGCGCGTGGGCGAGCCCGGCGGCGAGGACGCGCACCGACCGCTCGGGCAGCGGGCCGTGATCGTGGCCCACGACCTGCTGGAGGCTCGGGCCGGCGACGTAGCCGGTGGCGACCCAGGGCACGGCCGCCTCGGTGTCGGCGTCCAGGACGGGCGCGGTCCAGAAGCCGCCGACCCGCTGGGCGTTGCGCACCTCCTGGCGGAACCGCGCCCGGAACTCCTCGCGGGCCGCCAGCTCCGGCCGGACCAGCTTCACGGCGACGGTCCGGCCGCGGTCCGAGCGGGCGAGGTAGACCCGTCCCATCCCGCCGGCCCCCAGCCGCGCGAGCAGCCGGTATCCGCCGATGTGCTGCGGATCCCCCGCACCCAGCTTCTCCATGGCCGCTCCCCCTCTCCCCCGCACGTGTGATCGAGCCGAGAATAATCCGGCCGTTCGGGGAGTCGAGCGGCGTGGTGTCTACGGTTCCATAACGGGGGCCGAGGGAAGCGGGCGGAAGCCTGCGGGGGGCGGCGGGGGGCGGCGGGGGCCGGGGGAAGCCCGCGGGGCCCGGCGGTCCGGGCGCGAGGGCCCGCGGAAACCCGCGAGACCCGGCGGAAGCCCGCGAGGCCCGGCGGTCCGGGCACGAGGGCCCGCGGAAACCCGCGAGACCCGGCGGAAGCCCGCGAGACCCGACAGTGCGGGCACGAGGCCTGGCAGGCCGGGCGCGAGGCCTGGCAGGCCGGGCGCGGGACACAGCGGTCCGGGCGCGAGGGCCG